>NZ_BKZR01000027.1:0-46874 GCF_008974225.1 Weizmannia acidilactici
GATGGTTGTGAAACATTTACGGTTGAAACTCTCTTATTTTTGGTACAAACTCCTGTTCAAACTTGGGATGAAAGCGGATGAAATTTATTATATTGGAGGAAATGAAGCACTGCCCCCGCCGCTTTCAAAAGAAGAAGAAGAAATGCTATTGAAGAAATTGCCGTCCGGAGATAAAGCGGCACGATCGATTTTGATCGAGCGGAATCTGCGGCTTGTCGTTTATATCGCGCGTAAATTCGAAAATACCGGCATCAACATTGAAGATTTAATCAGCATTGGCACGATCGGCCTCATTAAAGCTGTAAATACTTTTAACCCTGAAAAGAAGATCAAATTGGCAACATATGCATCCCGCTGTATTGAAAATGAAATTTTAATGCATTTAAGGCGGAACAACAAGCTGCGGTCAGAAGTTTCGTTTGACGAGCCATTAAATATCGATTGGGACGGAAATGAACTGCTGCTTTCGGATGTACTCGGCACGGATGATGACATCATTACGAGAGACCTCGAGGCAAATGTGGATAAAAAATTATTATACAGCGCGCTCCATCAGCTTTCTGACCGTGAAAAACAAATTATGGAACTGCGTTTCGGGCTGAAGGGGAAAGAAGAAAAGACGCAAAAAGATGTCGCGGATATGCTGGGTATTTCGCAGTCTTATATTTCCAGGCTGGAAAAAAGGATAATTAAAAGATTACGAAAAAAATTCAATAAAATGGTATAGCAGAAAAATTTTTTAGGCGGCCGGAAAGCACAGCCGGCAAAGTTTTTGATGCGCTCTGCACCCTGCCCTTGCATTGGGCGCGGTGCATAATTTTCCCTCCCGGGGAGATACTGTTTTTGAACAGCAGCTCCTGATTCCTGATAGGGGGGAAAAGATTTGAAGCGCAACAAAGTGGAAATTTGCGGGGTGGATACCTCCAAACTCCCCGTTCTGAAAAACGAGGAAATGAGGGAACTTTTAAAGCAAATGCATGCCGGCGATGCATCTGCAAGGGAAAAGCTCGTCAACGGCAATCTGCGGCTTGTGTTGAGCGTGATCCAACGCTTTAACAACCGCGGGGAATATGTGGACGATCTGTTCCAAGTTGGATGTATCGGACTCATGAAATCCATCGATAACTTTGATTTAAATCAAAATGTCCGCTTTTCTACGTACGCCGTTCCGATGATTATTGGGGAAATCCGGCGGTATTTAAGGGACAATAATCCAATCCGCGTATCACGCTCATTAAGAGATATCGCTTATAAAGCCCTGCAGGTAAGGGAAAAACTGATGAGCACCACTTCAAAAGAACCGACAACAGAAGAAATCGCCAGGGAGCTGGATGTTCCGCATGAAGATATTGTGTTTGCGCTCGATGCGATCCAGGATCCCGTGTCGCTGTTTGAGCCAATTTACAATGACGGCGGCGACCCGATTTATGTCATGGACCAGGTGAGCGACGAAAAAAATAAAGATTCCCAATGGATTGAAGAAATTGCGCTACATGAAGGGATGAGGCGCTTGAATGAACGGGAGAAGATGATCATCCGGAAACGGTTTTTCCAAGGCAAAACACAAATGGAAGTCGCGGAGGAAATCGGCATCTCCCAGGCACAAGTTTCCCGCCTCGAAAAAGCAGCCATCAGGCAAATGAATAAGAATATTCAATAAGAAAGCGTAGGCGCTTTGGGCGTATGGATTTCATAATATTAGACTTAAATAAAGGAAACACGCTGTGCTCTTAGCGACCCGATGCTGACTTATTTCATGGAGAATGCTTAGAAATCCACTAGAACCATGGCGCCGCAGCTGGATCAAGAAAAGCGGAGTCTGCCCCCCGTTTTTCTTTTTGGTTATGCTATTTTTTGTTGATGATTGCTCATTTCTGAGACTCCTGCGGGATAAGCGTGCAAGAAGAATCCCTGTGCTGAGGTATCGGCGGGGAGGCTCGCGGACGCAGGGAGCGAAGCGGATTTCGCGATTATCACAGCCTTCTTTTTTTCTGTGAAAAAATAGTTCGAATGTGTGCAGAAGACCTTTTTCATGCAATGGTTGCGAGTAAGACGATTATGGATGTTTTATTCGTAAATCCCGCCCGGTGCGCATAAACTTGTATTATAGAGCAGCACGACAACAGGGGGGGAGAGCGCATGGTCCGTATTTCGGATTTTCAAATCAAAGATGTTGTTAGCATATCGGACGGCAGGAAACTTGGAAATGTGGAGGATATAGACATCAATTTGGATACCGGGACGATCGAAAGCATCATTGTAGGCGGTGCATCAGGGAAAATGTTCGGCCTGTTCGGAAAAGATGATGAAATTGTCATCCCTTGGAACAACATCGTCAAAATCGGCACCGATGTTATATTAGTCCGCTTTAAAGAATCGCCTTATACACAGCAGCAGCTCCAGGAACCGAAAAAATAGGCAGCAGGAGGAAAACAAAAAAACGGCGGACAGCCGTTTTTTATTTATAAACTTTAATCGTGATTGTTTTGACGCCCCATTGGATGGCTTTCTTTTTGCTCGAAATAAAAACATCAATTTTTTTACCCTTAATGGCGCCGCCGGTATCTCCGGCAATTGCCGTTCCGTAACCCGGAACGTAAACTTTGGAACCGAGCGGGATGACTTTCGGGTCAACCGCGATCACTTTCGAATTCGGATGTTTTTTTAGGTTGATGCCGGTAGCCGTAATTCCGCTGCCGGAACCTGCCGTATAAGCAGTTGCTTTTACCTTAATGGTCCGGTAAGAAACGGATGAAGTTGAAACTTTTTTTGAGGATGAGCTGCTTTGCACTTTCAGCTTTTGTTTGACTCTAATCATATCCGATTTTAAGTGGTTCCAGCTTTTTAACTTAGCCACGGTAACATGGTATTTTTTTGCGATTTTATATAATGAATCTCCTGCTTTTACTGTGTAAGTCGTCGTTGCTGCAAATGCTCCATGGCCTGTACCAAAAGAAAAGATGCAGACTGTGAATAAAGATAACCAAATTTTTTTCAAATCTAGTACCTCTTTTATGTAAGTTTTTTGTTATTCATAGAATAGCAGAGTTGTATAACAGGAAAGTAACAACGGTTTATTAGTTATATTACAAACCGGTTACATTTGTCGAGTTGCAGGCGTATTTTTCCTATCAACATAAAAAGTTGCGAATTTTGGGTAAATTTGTTATAAATAAAATCAGAATGGGAAAAACGTATTCAAAAAGAAAAGATATAGAAGATATCGGCGTAAAACGTTATAATAAAACAAACAGAATTTTTCCAGGAAAGCCGGGTGAAGGCCATATGGAAGAACCGTTTACCAAAACGGCAGCCGAATATTATACGGTCGGAAGCTGGGAGAAAAGCGGGATTGCCGCAGGGTTTACCGTAAAAGGCGGCGGTACAAGCAAAATGTTTAACGGCAGTTTAAATCTCGCTTTTCATGTCAATGACAATATTGATTTTGTGAGGCAGAACCGGCAAATTGTTGCGGAAAGGACCGGTTTCCCTTTATCATCTTGGGTGGGAGCCGAACAGACGCATGAAGACCATGTGCAAAAAGTTACCCTCCATGACCGTGGAAAAGGCGCGGCTGATTACGGATCGTCTTTTCCTCATACTGATGGATTATACACCGATGAAAAAGACATATTACTTGTGCTGGCCTTTGCGGATTGCGTGCCGATTTTCTATTTTGCCCCGAAACATGAGCGGATCGGGATAGTGCACGCAGGATGGAGAGGGACAACCCGTGGCATCGCGGCTAAAATGGTTGAAAACTGGGTAAAGGATGGTGTGCCGGAAAGTGAAATTGAAGTTGTCATCGGGCCGTCCATATGCCGGAATTGTTATGTCGTTGACAACCGTGTTATCGAGGCTGCCCTCCCCTGGCTCGGAAAGGCCGGAGATTTGCCGTATGTTGAAAAAACTCCGGGGCAGTACGCCTTGGATTTAAAACATTTAAATCAAATCATATTGCAGCGAGCAGGCATTCCGGAAAGCCGCATACAGATCAGCAATTTGTGCACAAGCTGCCGGGAAGAAGATTTCTTTTCGCACCGGCGCGACCGCGGCCGCACCGGAAGAATGCTCGGCTTTATCGGGATAAAAGGAGCACCAGAGAGATGAAAGTTTCTGAAAACCTCGCAAACATCAATGAAAGGATCGAAAAAGCGTGTGAACGCGCAGGAAGGAAACGCGGGGATATTGAAATTATCGCAGTGACAAAGTATGTATCTGCAGATAGGGCACAGGAGGCGCTTGATGCGGGGATCCGCCATCTCGGCGAAAACCGGGATGACGGCCTGCTTGAAAAATATAAAACCCTCGGCAACCGCCCTGTTTGGCATTTTATCGGGACGCTGCAGACAAGAAAAGTAAAAAATGTTATTGATAAAGTAAGTTACATACACTCTTTGGACCGCCTCAGCCTTGCGGAAGAAATAGAAAAACGGGCGGCTAAAGCCGATAAACAAATGAAGTGCTTTATCCAAGTGAATGTTTCGGGGGAAGAATCGAAACACGGGATGGAACCCGGGCAAGTGCTTGATTTTGTCCACAAAATGAAGGATTTTCCGCATATCCTTGTTGTCGGCCTTATGACAATGGCACCGCTGACGGATGACCAAAACACGATCAGAAGCACGTTCCGCGGATTAAAGCAGTTGCAACAGGAAGTTGAGAGCCTCCACTTGGATTACGCCCCATGCCATGAGCTATCGATGGGCATGTCGAACGACTTCGAAATTGCTGTAGAAGAAGGCGCAACTTTTGTAAGGATTGGTACCGCACTTGTCGGTTCACGTTAAAACAAACGGAGGTGTAAAGGAATGGGATTAAAAACAAAATTTAAGTCGTTTTTTTTGCTTGATGATGAATACGATGACCAGGAAGAAGAAATGATGGAAAAAGAATACGAACCGGAGCCTGAACCGCCGGCACAAAAACCGGTAAGGCATGCGCGGCAAAACGTTGTCAGCCTGCAGAGTGTCCAAAAATCATCAAAAGTTATTCTTGAAGAGCCAAGGGTATATGCCGATGCACAGGAAATCGCCGACCATTTAAAAAACCGCCGGGCTGTCGTCGTCAATTTGCAAAGCATGCCGCATGACCAGGCAAAGCGGATTGTCGATTTTTTGAGCGGGACGGTTTATGCAATTGCGGGTGATATCCAAAGGATCGGAAGTAATATTTTTCTCTGTACGCCGGATAACGTCGAAGTTTCCGGAAAAATTTCCGAATTCCTGCAGGAGCAGGATTATAACGATACGAGGTGGCCTTAAACCGAATGGATTCAATTTTAGGCTCAATTTTAACAATCATTTTACTTTTAATGAGAATCTACTCCTACATCCTCCTGATTTACATTTTTATGTCATGGTTTAATATCAGGGATACCGAGATCGGGCGCCTGTTTGCGCGGATTTCGGAACCGTATTTGGAACCGTTCCGCCGGATTATCCCGCCGATCGGCATGATTGATATTTCTCCGATTGTGGCTTTTTTCGTTTTGGATTTGGCAAGAGCTGGGATTGCGCAGGTTTTCTCGTGGTTGATGTGAGTAAGATTGAACGTTTATTTTTCCAAAAAAAGGGACATGTCTGTTCCTTTTTTTCATTCAAAGGAGATTTTCTATGGATTCAATTTATCAGCATTTTCGGCCGGATGAAAAAGAGTTTGTCGACAAGGTGATTGCCTGGAGGCAGTATGTAGAGGATGCTTATGCGCCAAAACTAACGGATTTTTTGGATCCGCGCATGCAGCAAATTGTGGAAATGATTATCGGGACGCAAAGCGGGATTCGCGTACAGGCTTATGGCGGCAGGCCGGAGAGCGAGCGGAAAAGGATGTTGCTTTTTCCCGACTATTTTTCACCTGAAACGCAAGATTTTCAAATCGCATTATTTGAAGTGGAATATCCGTCCAAATTTGTTTCATTTGAGCATAAGCATGTGCTCGGATCCCTGATGTCCCTCGGCTTAAAACGGGAAAAATTCGGGGATATCCTGATCCGCGGCGGCCGTACCCAATTTTTCATTGCGGCGGAATATACGGACTTTATCCAAATGGAGTTCCGTCAGATCGGCAAAACGACAGTCCGGATAGTGAAAAAAACACTGGAAGAAGCCATTAGCGTTGAAGAGGAATGGCAGGAAAAAAAGGCAACGGTCAGTTCGCTGCGCCTTGATGCGGTCCTATCCGCTATTTACAATATCTCAAGGCAGAAAACGCAAATGCTGATCGGGCGCGGTCTTATAAAAGTGAACTGGAAAACGGTTGAAGACCCGGCGTTCCAGTGCCGGGAGGGCGATTATTTTTCGGTGCGGGGATACGGCAGAAGCCGGATGTTCCGGGTGGAAGGCAAAACAAAAAAAGAAAAATGGCGAATTGTGGCGGGTATATTAAAATAATTTGATTTATTAGCAGGATTTTCCCAAAAAATCGTCGAATTCCAGTATAATAACAAGGAGGGAAGGCAATCTTTTGAAAAAGGAAGAAGGCAAATTGAACAGGAGGTGGCCACATGCCTTTAACGCCGTTAGATATACATAATAAGGAGTTTAGCAAAGGGTTCCGCGGTTATGATGAAGACGAAGTAAATGAATTCCTTGACCAGCTCATTAAAGATTATGAAATGCTGATCCGTGAAAAGAAAAGCCTGGAAGATAAAGTGGCTTCTTTAAATGAGCGCTTGAGCCATTTTACTTCCATTGAAGAAACGTTAAATAAATCCATTGTTGTTGCCCAGGAAGCAGCGGAGGAAGTGAAGGGAAACGCACAGAAAGAAGCGAAACTGATCATCCGTGAGGCGGAAAAAAACGCCGACCGGATCGTCAATGAAGCGCTCTCGAAAGCAAGGAAAATCGCTTTGGAAATTGAAGAGCTGAAAAAGCAGTCGAAAGTGTTCAGAACACGCTTCAAAATGCTGATCGAAGCGCAGCTTGACCTCATCAATAATGATGATTGGGATAAACTGATGGAGTTTGAAGTCGACGCAACGGACCTCGAACTTGAAGAAGAAGAAGTAAATTAGGCTTGACGAAAAGGAAAAAAACCACATATAATGAATTACATTAAATACTGTATATGAAAAAACGATGACAGGGCAGTAGGGTTACGCCAACTTTCAAAGCGAACCGGGGACAGTGGGAGCCCGGCAAAGAACGTAACTTGAATATCCCCCTTGAGTTCTTGCCTTGAACGCCGAAATGGCCAGTAGATAAAAGCGGCCCATCCACGTTACGGATGTCGAGCGGGCATCGTCTTATGCCTACTAGGGTGGTACCGCGGGAAACCTTCTCGTCCCTATTTTTGGGGATGGGAAGGTTTTTTTAATGGATTTTTGGCAAGGATGAACCTAACGGAAAATTCTAAATTGCATTACAAGAAGGCAGGAGGATCAGAATGGATTATAAAGACACACTATTAATGCCAAAAACAGACTTCCCGATGCGCGGAAATTTGCCGAAAAAAGAACCGGAAATCCAGGCAAGGTGGGAAGAAATGAACATCTATGAAAAAGTGATGAAACGTACGGAAGGCAGGCCGCTGTTTGTCCTTCATGACGGGCCTCCGTACGCAAACGGCGATCTCCATATGGGCCATGCGTTAAACAAAACATTAAAAGACATCATCAACCGCTATAAATCAATGTCCGGCTACCATGCGCCGTATGTGCCGGGCTGGGATACGCACGGGCTGCCGATCGAGCAGGAGCTGACGAAAAAAGGCGTGAACCGGAAAGCCATGTCGGTTGCCGAATTCAGGAAGCTCTGTGAAGAATATGCCTATGAACAGATTGACCGCCAAAGAAAAGCGTTTAAACGCCTTGGCGTGCGCGGCGATTGGGAACATCCCTATTTGACGCTGCGTCCGGCATATGAAGCCGAGCAGATTAAAGTATTCGGCGAGATGGCGAAAAAAGGCTATATTTACAAAGGCCTAAAGCCGGTTTACTGGTCCCCTTCGAGCGAATCGGCGCTTGCGGAAGCGGAGATCGAATATAAGGACATCAAATCGCCTTCCATTTATGTTGCTTTCGACGTGAAAGACGGAAAAGGCGTCCTGGACACAGATACGAAAATCGTCATCTGGACAACGACCCCGTGGACGATTCCGGCAAACCTTGGGATTGCCGTGAATCCGGATATCAACTATGTCGTTGCAAAAGTAAACGGGCAAAAATACCTTGTTGCCGAAGCCTTACTGGAAGAAGTCAGCGGGGTGCTGGAATGGGAAAATGCGGAAGTGGTTCAAACCGTTCCGGGAAAAAATTTGGAATATATTGTGGCAAAACATCCGCTTTACGGCCGCGACTCGCTTGTCATGCTCGGCGACCACGTTACCACCGACAGTGGTACCGGCTGCGTCCACACCGCCCCCGGACATGGGGAAGACGACTTCATCGTTGGCAAAAAATACGGGCTTGATGTGCTTTGCCCGGTTGATGACAAAGGTATGATGACAGAAGAGGCACCGGGATTTGAAGGCTTGTTTTACGACAAAGCGAATAAACCGATTTGCGAAGCATTGGAAAAAGCGGGTGCGCTGTTGAAACTGAAATTTTTGACGCACTCGTATCCACATGACTGGCGGACGAAAAAACCGGTCATTTTCCGGGCGACATCGCAATGGTTTGCCTCTATTGACATGTTCCGCGATGATATTTTGGAAGCCATCAAAGATGTAAAATGGACGCCGGTTTGGGGCGAAATCCGCATGCATAATATGATCCGAGACCGCGGCGACTGGTGTATTTCCCGGCAGCGTGCGTGGGGCGTGCCGATTCCGGTATTTTACGCGGAAAACGGCGAAGCGATCATCACGGAAGAAACCATCCAGCACGTATCCGATCTGTTCCGCCAGTACGGATCCAATGTCTGGTTCGAACGGGAGGCGAAAGACCTGCTTCCGGAAGGATTCACGCATCCGGGCAGCCCAAACGGCATTTTTACAAAAGAAACGGATATTATGGATGTTTGGTTCGACTCCGGATCTTCGCATCAAGGCGTTTTGGCTTCTCAGGAAGGTTTAAAACGCCCGGCTGATTTGTATCTTGAAGGTTCAGATCAATACCGCGGCTGGTTTAACTCTTCCCTGATTACCGGTGTTGCTGTAACAGGGCGCGCTCCGTACGACGGTGTTTTAAGCCACGGCTTTGTACTTGACGGGGAAGGCCGCAAAATGAGTAAGTCGCTCGGCAACGTCATTTCCCCGGGAAAAGTGGTCGACCAGCTTGGGGCAGACATTATCCGCCTGTGGGTCGCATCAGTTGACTATCAGGCTGATGTCCGCATCTCCAATGATATTTTGAAACAAGTGTCAGAAGTTTACCGGAAAATCCGCAATACGTTCCGTTTCATGCTCGGGAACCTGAACGATTTTGATCCGGCAAAAAATAAGGTTGCTTACGAAGACCTGCGCGAAGTCGACCAATTTATGCTTGTGAAATTGAACAAACTCGTAAAAGAAGTGCGCGATGCTTATGAACATTACGAGTATGCAACCATTTACCATGCCGTCAACAATTTCTGCGCAGTCGACCTCAGCTCGTTCTATATGGATTTTGCAAAAGACGTGCTGTACATTGAACTGGCGGATAATCCGGAACGCCGTGCAATGCAAACCGTTTTGTACGAATGTCTCATTGCATTGACAAAATTGCTTTCACCGATTTTGCCGCATACAGCTGATGAAGTTTGGCAGTATATCCCGGGCGTCACGGAAGAAAGCGTGCAGCTCACCGATATGCCTGAATATGTCGATTATCCGAATGCTGCAGAACTGGAAGAAAAATGGAATGCCTTCATGGCGCTGCGGGATGATGTCCTGAAAGCATTGGAAGAAGCACGGAATGCAAAAGTGATCGGGAAATCGCTGACCGCAAAAGTAACTTTGTATGTCAATGATGAAACAAAAGCGTTGCTGGACAGCATTTCGGAAAGCAAAAAACAATTGTTCATCATCTCCGGGTTTGAAGTGGCGGGTTCGCTTGATGAAGCGCCGGAAAATGCTTTAAAATTGGAACATGCCGCGATTATTGTGGAAAAAGCGGAAGGCGAAACGTGCGAACGCTGCTGGGTTGTTACACCTGATGTCGGCCATGACCATGATCATCCAACCCTTTGCCCGCGCTGCGCATCTGTCGTGAAAACGTTGAATGCGCAAGTGTGATTTCGGTGAAGCCGGTGCTGCTTCTATTACGGGTGCAGCGCCGGTTTTTTATGCTGGAAAAACAGCTTACCATTACATGATTTTGTTACTTTTAGTAAACGTTTTTCCGAAAATCCGCCGGCAGCCCGGGAATGCTAAAAGCAACAACCTGAATGGGGGGCTGGGCGAATTGGGCAATGAGATCGAGACGTTACTGCAATCCCTGAAAGAAGAATTAAGCGCTTATGAATCGAAGCACGAGGTTGTGCAAAGCTTGATTCAAGAAGAACAAAAAGATATCGAAACGGCTTTATCCAGAATCAATACCGTGGATGAAGACGCAATTCCGCAGGAGTGGCTGCAGGAAATCCCGACGCTTCTGTCGCCGGCGGACTGGCAGAATATCTGGGTGTATGGAAAAGTACCCGTCCCATATGACATATTCCATTAGTCCTTTTCTTTTCGCTGCCCTTTGTTTATGGTAAAATGCAGAAAGAAAACATGCGGCCGGCGGCAAAGTAAGTCGTGCGGCCACACAAACAGGGGCGGAGGAAAACCAATTGTTTATTTTATATTATGCTATTGCACTCATTGTAATCGGCATTGATCAGCTGACAAAATGGCTTGTCTTAAAAAATATGTACATCGGGGAGAGCATCGAAGTCATCCCGAACTTCTTTTTTATTACATCGACACGCAACACAGGCGCTGCCTTCAGCATACTGGAAGGGCAAATGTGGCTGTTTTATGTGATTACTGTGGCCGTGGTTGCCGGTATTATTTATTACATCCAAAAATACGCCAAAAACAGGTTATTGCTCGGCATCAGTCTCGGGCTCATTTTGGGCGGTGCGGTAGGCAATTTTATCGACCGCCTGTTCCGCAGCGAAGTGGTCGATTTTGTCCATTTGCGCTTCGGCAGCTACGATTTTGCCGTTTTTAACGCGGCTGATTCCAGTTTAACCATTGGCGTTGTGCTGTTATTTATTTTTATGCTTTTTGATGAGAGGAAGACAAAGGAGAAAATTGATAGAAAAAATGGACCACACCGTTCTTGAACATGAAGCAAATGAAAGGCTTGATAAAATCGTTTCCTCCATGCAGGAAGAATGGTCGAGATCGCAAGTCCAGCAATGGATCAAAGATGGAAATGTAATCGTAAACGGGAAGAAAGAAAAAGCGAATTACAGATGCGCCGCGGGGGACATTATCGGGGTGGAAGTGCCTGAACCGGAAGTGCTTGATATTCTGCCGGAAAATTTGGATCTTGATATTTACTATGAAGATGTTGATGTGCTTGTCGTCAACAAGCCAAAAGGCATGGTTGTCCATCCATCAAACGGGCACATCTCGGGAACGCTTGTGAACGGCTTAATGTACCATTGCAAAGATTTATCGGGTATTAACGGCGTGCTCCGCCCCGGCATTGTCCATCGCATTGACAAAGACACATCAGGGCTTTTAATGGTCGCCAAAAACGATATGGCACATGAAAAACTGGCGGAGCAGCTAAGCAAAAAAACGGTAACGCGCAAATATTATGCGCTCGTCCACGGCAATATCCCGCATGATGCAGGGACGATTGATGCCCCGATCGGAAGGGACCCTGCTGACCGGCAGCGCATGGCTGTAGTGGACAATGGCAAGCCGGCGGTCACCCATTTCCGCGTCTTGGAACGTTTTAACAAGTATACGTTTATTGAATGCCAGCTGGAAACTGGGCGCACCCACCAAATCCGCGTCCATATGAAATATATTGGCCATCCGCTTGCCGGCGACCCGAAATACGGCCCGAAAAAAACGATCGATTTCGGCGGGCAGGCGCTCCATGCCGGGGTGCTCGGGTTCCGCCATCCGCGCACGGGGGAATATCTTGAGTTCGAATCACCGCTGCCGGACGATTTCCAAGCGCTTTTAAACAAGCTGAGATTAGGTTTGTGAAAAAAGAATTGACAAACCGCCGAAAAAAGTTTAAGGTAAAAATAACTTCATAAGCCTTTTAAAAACAGTCCCGTGAGGCTGGCAAGGGAACGATACTTTTTACAAATAAGCCTTCCTGCCTCTCCCAGCGGAAGGCTTTGATTTTTTCCCAGAGGTGACAACATGGTCCAAAAAGCGATCGTAATGGATGAAGTCATGATCCGCAGGGCTTTGACGCGGATCGCCCACGAAATTATCGAACGGAACAAAGGCATTGAAGATACGATGCTCGTCGGAATCAAAACGCGCGGCATTTATTTGGCTGAACGATTGGCCGCCCGGATTGAGCAGATTGAAGGGTGCCCGGTGGAAGTCGGTGAACTTGATATCACGCTGTACCGCGATGATTTAAGCAAAAAAACGGCCGATGGCGAACCGGAAGTAAAAGGCACCAAACTGCCGTCAAGCATTACGGATAAAAAAGTGATTTTGGTGGATGACGTGTTATACACGGGCAGAACGGTGCGCGCCGCCATGGATGCGCTCATGGACAGCGGCCGTCCGAGCCGGATCCAGCTGGCGGTGCTTGTCGACCGCGGCCACCGGGAACTGCCGATCCGAGCCGACTTTATCGGGAAAAATATCCCGACGAGCCAGTCGGAAAGAATTGTCGTACAATTAACAGATGTTGACGGGCGGGACCAGGTCAGCATCAACGAATAATCCTTTTAAAACATGTCCCGTGAGGTGTGCAAAGGATGGTTTTAGGGCCCTCTTTGCACCCTCGCGGCAAAGAGGGCTTTTTTGGGAATCGCTGAAATCGCGTGGCCTAGATATGAAAAGTCAATACGGAACACCTTTTAATCACAAGTCCAGAGAGGCTTGAAAGGGTGCCGGCGTAGCATGGCATTCGCCTTGCTGTGCCTGTTCTCGCGCACCCTGCTTGATTGCAGGGTGTTTTTTTACGGAACTGCAGGATGGCGATGAAGCTGGAGAAACACGAGCACAGGCTGCCGCTTGAAAAAATAAGGAGGATGTTAACATGCAGCATTTCCTGACGATGTCCGATTTGAGGAATGATGAAATTCTTGAGCTGCTGGAAGAAGCGGATGCTTTTTCAAAAGGGGCGCAATGGAAAACACCGGAACCGGTTTTTGCAGTAAATCTGTTTTATGAACCGAGCACGCGGACAAAATGCAGTTTCGAAGTGGCGGAGCGACGGCTCGGTTTGGAACTGCTCCCGTTTGAAGTCGGGGCATCCAGCGTGCTGAAGGGCGAAACTTTGTACGATACGGTGAAAACTTTGCAGTCGATCGGCGTCAGGGTCGTTGTCATCCGCCATCAGGAAGATGAATATTACAAAAAACTGACCGGGAACGTGGAACTTTCGATTGTAAACGCGGGCGATGGCAGCGGCCAGCATCCGTCCCAGTGCCTGCTGGACCTTTTAACGATCCAACAAGAATTTGGCACGTTCCGCGGCTTAAACGTTTGCATCATCGGGGACCTCGTGCACAGCCGTGTGGCCAGGTCGAACGCGTGCGCCCTGCAAAAGCTCGGCGCAACCGTAAAGTGCTCGGGGCCTGTCGAATGGTATGATCCGACAATGAACATTGATTATATATCCGTGGACCAGGGCGTCAGGGAAGCGGATGTGGTGATGCTTCTTCGGATCCAGCATGAGCGCCATAAAGAAACCGCGCATCTTTCCAAAGAAGAATACCACCACGAATACGGGCTGACAGTGGAAAGGGAGCGGATGATGAAGCCGAATAGCATCATTATGCATCCGGCGCCGGTCAACCGCGATGTTGAAATCGCAAGCTGCCTCGTGGAATGCGGCCGCTCGCGGATTTTTAAACAGATGGAAAACGGGGTTTTTGTCCGGATGGCAATTTTAAAAGCAATTTTACAAAAAGAAAAGGTGGTTTGCTGAATGGGCTGGTTGATCAAAAACGGCGTTGTATTGGATAAAAACGGAAAGCTGGTGCAAAAAGATATCCGAGTAAAGGGAGGCAAAATTGCGGAAATCGGAGCGGGCCTGAAAACCGCAGGCGAGGCTGTATTTGAAGCGGAAGAGCTTGCGATTTTACCGGGCTTTGTAGATCTGCATGTGCATTTGAGGGATCCCGGGTTTGAACATAAAGAAACGATCCGTACCGGGACGATGGCGGCGGCAAAAGGCGGATTTACGACAATCGCCGCGATGCCGAACACAAACCCGGTGACCGACCGGCCGGAGAGGCTAGCGGCTGTGCAGGAAAAAATCAAACAGGATGCGGTGGTGCGCGTACTGCCTTATGCGGCGATCACGCTTGATGAACAAGGAAAAGAGCTTTCCAATTTTGCCGGTTTAAAAGCACAAGGCGCCTTTGCTTTTTCTGATGACGGCGTGGGCGTGCAGGAAGCGGACCAAATGCTTCGCGCTATGGCACAGGCAAAAGCGCTTGGAATGGCGATTGTGGCCCACTGCGAAGACAACTCGCTCATACACGGCGGCTGCGTGCATGACGGGAAATTTGCGGCAGCGCACGGCTTGAAAGGAATCCCTTCCGTATGCGAGTCGGTGCAGATTGCCCGCGATGTACTGCTTGCGGAGGCAACCGGCTGCCATTACCATGTCTGCCATATCAGCACGAAAGAGTCGGTCCGGGTTGTCCGCGATGCAAAAAGGGCCGGTATTCCGGTAACGGCGGAAGTAACGCCGCACCACCTGCTTTTGTGCGAAGACGATATTCCGGATGCGGATGCAAACTGGAAAATGAACCCGCCACTTCGGACAAAAGAAGACCGAGACGCATTAATTGGAGGCCTTTTGGACGGAACGATCGATTTTATCGCAACCGACCACGCTCCACACGCCGCGGAAGAAAAAGCAAAGGGCATTGAACTGGCACCGTTTGGCATCACCGGATTTGAAACTGCTTTTCCGCTTTTATATACGCATTTTGTCGAACAAGGAATTTTTACGCTGAAACAGCTTGTCGACTGGATGACGGTAAAACCTTCAAAGGCATTCGGCCTTCCGTACGGCGTGCTTGAAGTGGGGGCAGCCGCCGACATCACGGCAGTGGACATAAAGGAGCGGAAAATCATCATTCCGTATGAATTTTTATCAAAAGGGAAAAACTCCCCGTTTGGGGGCCGCGTTTGCACAGGTTTTCCGGCAGCAACATGGGCAAACGGGGAATTGGTATGGGGAAAGGAGTTGGCGGTAAAGTGAAAAGACAATTGATCTTGGAAGACGGCACCATTTTCAAAGGGGAGGGGTTTGGCAGTTTAAAAGATTCATATGGGGAGATCGTCTTTACAACCGGAATGACCGGCTACCAGGAAACATTGACAGACCCGTCATTTTACGGCCAAATCGTGACATTTACATATCCATTGGTCGGGAATTACGGCATCAACTGGAACGATTTCGAAGCGTCAAGGCCGTATGTAACAGGTCTCGTTGTAAAAGAAGCGGCGGAATACCCGTCCAACTGGCGGAGCACTTTGTCGCTTGGTGAATTTTTAAAGGAAAAAGAGATTCCGGGGATCGCCGGCATTGATACAAGAAAATTAACGCGGAAAATCCGGGCGTTCGGAACGCTGCGGGCGGCGATCTGCGCAGAAAATGAAGATGCTGATACGGTAATTGCCGGCCTGAAAGCGAAGCCGTCCGTCCGTGATGCGGTCGCGCAAGTTTCCCCAAAAAAGCGGTATGAAATAGATGGGCCGGGCAAACATGTCGTTCTTGTCGATTTTGGCGCAAAAAAAAGCATTTTAACAGAGCTCACGAAACGGAATTGCCGCGTTACGGTGATGCCTTACAACGTTACGGCAGCTGAGATTTTGTCGCTCCGGCCGGATGGCGTCATGCTTTCAAACGGCCCCGGCAATCCGAAAGATGTCGCATGCGGGATCCAAATGGTCAAAGGCCTGCTTGGAAAATTGCCGCTGTTTGGGATCTGCCTCGGCCACCAGCTGTTTGCCCTTGCCTGCGGCGCCGATACGTTTAAATTAACATTCGGCCACCGTGGCGTCAATCATCCCGTCCAGGACATCCAAACGGGCAAAACGGTGATCACATCGCAAAACCACGGCTATGCAGTTGATGAAAAATCGCTATCGGGAACCGGCCTGATGGTGACGGAACGGGCATTAAACGACGGTACGATTGAAGGGCTGGCCCATACAATATATCCGGCTTTCACCGTCCAGTATCATCCAGAAGCATCACCCGGCCCGCACGATTCAAACCGGTTATTTGACCAGTTTTTAAACATGATCGATCAGCATCAGGAGGAACACAAATATGCCAAAACGCACTGATATTCAAAAAATCCTTGTGATTGGGTCCGGACCGATCGTCATCGGCCAGGCTGCTGAATTTGATTACGCGGGAACGCAGGCCTGTCTTGCCCTCAAAGAAGAAGGCTATCAGGTCGTTTTGGTCAACTCCAATCCTGCGACGATTATGACCGATACGGAAATGGCGGATAAAGTTTATATTGAACCGCTTACCGCTGAATTTGTCAGCAGCATCATCCGGAAAGAACTCCCGGACGCCCTGCTCCCGACGCTCGGCGGCCAGACCGGCTTGAATATTGCAATGGAATTGGCGAAATCCGGCATTCTCGACCAGTACGGCGTTGAAGTGCTCGGGACAAAACTGTCCGCGATCGAACAGGCGGAAGACCGCGAAGCATTCCACGACCTGATGGGAAAACTCCATGAACCTGTGCTGGAAAGCATGATCATCCACTCGCTGAAAGAAGCATACCAATTTGTTCAGAAAGCAGGCTATCCGGTCATCGTGCGCCCGGCTTACACATTGGGCGGAACCGGCGGCGGCATTTGCCATGATGAAGAAGAATTGGTTGAAACGGTCACTAACGGCCTTCTCCAAAGCCCTGTCCGTCAGTGCTTGCTTGAAAGAAGCATCGCCGGCTTTAAAGAAATCGAATACGAAGTGATGCGCGACAGCGAAGACCACGCCATTGTCGTATGCAATATGGAAAATATCGACCCGGTCGGCGTCCATACCGGCGACTCGATTGTTGTCGCTCCTAGCCAGACGTTGAGCGATAAAGAATACCAAATGCTCCGCAATGTTTCTTTAAAAATTATCCGTGCGCTCGGCATCGAAGGCGGCTGCAATGTGCAGCTTGCGCTTGACCCGAACAGTTTTGACTACTATGTCATCGAAGTCAATCCGCGTGTGAGCCGTTCATCGGCGCTTGCATCAAAAGCGACCGGCTACCCGATTGCGAAACTGTCGGCAAAAATAGCGGTCGGCCTGACGCTTGCCGAAATGAAAAACCCGGTTACCGGCACCTCTTACGCCAATTTTGAACCGGCGCTCGATTATGTTGTCACAAAAATCCCGCGTTTTCCGTTTGATAAATTTGAACAAGCATACCGCAGGCTCGGCACCCAGATGAAAGCGACCGGCGAAGTGATGGCGATCGGCCGCACGTTTGAAGAATCGCTGTTAAAAGCCGTGCGCTCGCTTGAAATCGGCCTCCAACATTTGGAGCTGGAAAACGGCGGGGAAATCAGCATGGAAACGATCGAAAAGCGAATCCGCAACGCCGGGGATGAACGCCTATTTTACCTGGCAGAAGCGTTAAGAAGGAGGATTTCAATCGAACAGCTTCACGACTGGAGCAAAATTGACCTGTTCTACCTGTATAAGCTCGAAAAAATCATCCGCTTCGAAAAAACGCTGCTTGATTCATCGTGGGATGTTGAAGCTGCCCAAAAAGCAAAAGTGATGGGTTTTGCGGATCGCGTGATCGCCAAATTGTGGAACACGGGAGAAGAAAAAGTATACGAGTGGAGGAAACAGCATGGAATTTTGCCGGTGTATAAAATGGTCGACACATGCGCAGGGGAATTCGCATCGGAAACGCCGTATTTTTACGGTACATATGAAGAGGAAAACGAATCGGTTGTCACAAACAGAAAAAGCATCATCGTTCTCGGGTCAGGCCCGATTCGAATCGGTCAGGGGATTGAATTCGACTATGCAACGGTACATGCTGTCTGGGCGATCCAGGAAGCGGGTTATGAAGCGATTATTATCAACAACAACCCGGAAACGGTCTCAACCGATTTCAGCATCTCCAATAAGCTCTATTTTGAACCGCTGACAATTGAAGATGTCATGCACATTATTGATCTTGAACAGCCGGAAGGAGTTGTAGTCCAGTTTGGCGGCCAGACGGCAATCAATCTCGCGGAAAAACTGGCTGAACGCGGCGTGCGCATTCTCGGCACTACGCTTGAAAATTTGGAACGTGCTGAAGACCGCGACAAGTTTGACCATGTTTTAAGCCAACTCGGCATTAAACGCCCGCTTGGAAAAACCGGTACTTCAGTGGAAGAAGCGGTCGCAATCGCGGAAGAAATCGGATATCCGGTCTTGGTGCGCCCTTCATTCGTGCTCGGCGGCCGTGCGATGGAAATTGTCTACCATGAAGATGATTTGCGCCAGTACATGAAGACGGCGGTAAAGGTAAGCCCGAACCAGCCGGTGCTCGTTGACCGCTATGTTACCGGCCAAGAGTTTGAAGTCGATGTCATTGCGGACGGCAAAGATGTGCTCATCCCCGGCATTGTCGAACATATCGAACGCGCCGGCGTCCATTCGGGAGACTCGATAGCGGTTTATCCGCCGCAGCGTTTGGCAGAAGATCTGAAAGCGGAAATGGTTGAAACATGCAAAAAGCTGGCGGCAGGACTTGAAATTAAAGGCTTGATGAATATCCAGTTTATCGTTTCAAACAATGAGCTTTATGTGATTGAAGTCAACCCGCGATCGAGCCGAACCGTGCCGTTTTTAAGCAAAATTACCGATGTCCCGATGGCCAAACTTGCCATGAAAGTGATGATAGGTGAATCGCTAGAACAACTCGGTTTCGGCATCGGGCTGAGGCCTGAAAAACAGGAAGTGTTCGTCAAAGTGCCGGTCTTCTCTTTTGCCAAATTGAAACGGGTTGAACCGACGCTCGGGCCGGAAATGAAATCGACAGGCGAAGTCATGGGCCGCGATCTGACTTTCGAAAAAGCCTTGTACAAAGGGCTGGCTGCTGCGGGCACAAAACTGACGTTGAACGGCAGCATTCTGTTTACCATTGCCGATAAAGACAAGCGGGAAGCCCTGCCGCTCGCGAAACGCTTCATTGATATCGGCTTTACGTTAAAAGCAACAGAAGGAACGGCAAAATTTATGAGGGAAAACGGGTTAGTTGTTGAAGAAGTGGAAAAAATCGGGGGAGATGGCGATACGGTGCTCGACTCGATCCAAAAAGGCGAAGTGCAGTTTGTCCTGAACACGATCACAAAAGGGCAGCAGTACGAGCGCGACGGGTTCCAAATCCGCAGGCAAGCGGTCGAAAGCGGCATCCCGTGTCTGACTTCGCTCGATACGGCAGCCGCGATCCTGTCCATTTTGGAATCGATGAGCTTCTCGATCCGTCCGATTGCACAAGAAGAACAGCAGGTGATACGCGCATGATGCAGGAACAAATGGTAGTCAAAAAGCATAGCAGCATTGCAAAAGACATCTATGAAATGGTGCTTGCGGGTGATTTGGTCCGGCAAATAGCCCGCCCCGGCCAATTTATCCATATTAAAGTCGGCAGCGGAATTGACCCGCTGCTCAGGCGGCCGATCAGCATTGCGGAATTGGACCGGGACAGGTGCGAAATCACAATTCTTTACCGGGCGCAGGGGAAAGGGACGAAAATGATGGCGGAAATGAATCCAGGGGAAAAATTGGATGTGCTCGGCCCTTTAGGCAACGGGTTTCCGGTTGATGCACTCCGGCACGGGCAAAAAGCGCTCCTTGTCGGCGGCGGCATCGGAGTTCCCCCGCTTTACGAACTGTCTAAACAACTCAAAGCAAGAGGCGTCGAGGTCCGGCATGTGCTCGGATTTGAATCGGCGGCGCACGCCTTTTATATCGATCAATTTTCTGCACTCGCCCCAACCTCCGTAGCAACAGTGGACGGCTCCCGCGGAACAAAAGGGTTTGTAACAGATGCTTTGGCCGGTGATGGATGGAACTTTGACTGTATTTACGCATGCGGCCCGGCGGCGATGTTGCGGGCATTGGAAACGGAATACCCGGGCCGGCGCGGATTTTTTTCACTCGAAGAACGGATGGCATGCGGAATCGGCGCCTGCTACGGGTGCGTCTGCCGGACAAAAAATAGCCCGGATAATGCCACGAAAAAGGTTTGCAGCGACGGCCCTGTATTTGAAATGGGGGAGGTGCTCATATGACCGACTTGCGTGTGGAATTGCCCGGATTATCATTGAAAAATCCGGTCATGCCGGCGTCGGGCTGCTTCGGCTACGGGCGGGAATACAGCCAATGGTATGATTTAAGCGAATTGGGCGCGATCATGATCAAAGCCACAACAAAAGAACCGCGCTTCGGTAACCAGCCCCCGCGCATTGCGGAGACGGAAGCCGGCATGCTGAACGCGATCGGCCTGCAAAACCCGGGACTTGAAAAAGTAATGGCCGAAGAGCTGCCGTTTTTGGAATACTACGATGTCCCGATCATTGCGAATGTGGCCGGATCCACGATTGAAGACTATGTGTATGTCTCGGAGCATATTTCAAAAGCGCCGAATGTCCATGCACTTGAACTCAATATTTCCTGCCCGAATGTAAAATCGGGAGGCATTACGTTCGGCACTGATCCGGTCATGGCGTATGAACTGACAAGGAAAGTCAAAACCGTCTCCGAAGTGCCGGTATATGTGAAACTTTCCCCAAATGTGACTGATATTGTTGCGGTTGCGAAAGCGGTGGAAGCCGGCGGTGCGGACGGGCTGACAATGATCAACACGTTGTTCGGCATGAAGCTGGATTTGAAGACGGGGCGGCCGGTGCTTGCCAATGAAACGGGCGGCTTATCCGGGCCGGCGATTAAACCTGTGGCCATCCGGATGATTTACCAAGTAAGTCAACAGGTGAAAGTTCCAATCATTGGAATGGGCGGCATCCAAACGGCAGAAGATGTCATTGAATTTTTATACGCCGGCGCAAGCGCAGTCGCAGTCGGCACCGCCAATTTTATTGAACCTCTCATCTGCCCTCGCATTATCCAAAAACTGCCGGAAGTGATGGAACAGCTCGGCGTTAAAAAGATTACAGAGTTTGTTGGAAGGAGCCATAAACAATATGCATAAACCGATCATTGCCCTGGATTTTCCTTCGTGGGAGGATACCCGGGAATTTCTGCAGGGGTTTCACGGCGAACCGCTCTATGTGAAAGTGGGAATGGAATTATTTTATCAAACCGGCCCGGGCTTGATTGCTTCCCTGAAGGAAATGGGGCATGACATTTTTCTCGATTTAAAACTGCACGACATCCCGAATACGGTGCGGCAGTCGATGAAAGGGCTGGCTGCGCTTGATGTGAACATGGTCAACGTCCATGCCGCCGGGGGATCCGAGATGATGGAAGCTGCGCTCGAAGGTCTTGATGCCGGTACCCGCGCCGGGAGAGAACGCCCCGCGCTCATCGCGGTGACGCAGCTTACCAGCACATCAGAAACGCAGATGCAGAAAGAACAGGGCATTTTAAAGCCGTTGCGCGAATCCGTTCTCGATTATGCCGCGCTTGCTTACGAATCCGGGCTTGACGGCGTGGTCTGCTCGGCGCTCGAAGCCCGCGATATCATGGATCGGATCGGCGCTGCCTTTTTAAAAGTGACGCCGGGCATCCGCCTGGCCGGGGATGGTGCGTCCGACCAGAAGCGTGTTGTCACGCCGGAGAGAGCGCGGGAACTCGGCGCAACCGCAATCGTTGTCGGGCGCTCGATTACGAAAGCAGCCGATCCGTATACTGCCTACTTAAAGGTTAAACAGCAATGGGGGAAAGAATAATGGAAAATTATATCGCCGGACAATTACTGGATATTGAAGCCGTTTTTTTAAAACCGAACGAGCCTTTTACATGGTCATCGGGCATCAAGTCGCCGGTTTACTGCGACAACCGTATTACTTTGTCGTACCCGAATTTGCGGAAAGAAATTGCGATCGGGCTGAAAAAGCTGATTGAAGCGCATTTTCCGGAAGCAGAAGTCATCGCCGGAACCGCAACAGCCGGCATCGCACACGCCGCGTTTGTAAGCGATCTGATGAACCTGCCGATGGTTTACGTGCGTTCGAGCGCGAAAAAGCATGGGAAAGGCAATCAAATCGAAGGACGGGTCGCACCCGGCCAGAAAGTTGTCGTTGTGGAAGATTTAATATCAACCGGCGGAAGTGTGCTTACAGTTGTCCGTGCTTTGCGTGATGCCGGCTGCGAAGTGCTTGGCGTTGTCACGATCTTTACATACGAACTGCCGGCCGGGGCGGAGAATTTTACACGGGAAGGCATTACGGCTTATTCCTTATCGAATTATACCACGCTGCTTGAGGTAGGCGTGGAAAAAGGCCTGATCCGGGAAGAAGACTTGGCAACGCTGCAGGAATGGAGGCAGGATTCGGAGAATTGGGGGAAATGACTTGTGAACTGGAGGGCTGGTTGAGGCCCTTTTTATGTTTAAAGACACAGTACAGAAAAAATTAGGGGAAACTGTCATTTACAAAAGTGGAAAAAGACAAAAGTCTGTCAAACCCGAAAAGAATTATCTTTTACAGGCAGCTAAAAGGACAAAAGGGATCCGCCCCGTTCAGCAATTGTCTAATTGAGGCAGCCAAAAAGATAAATATTGTCTTTTTCAGAGACACAAACAAGACTAAAGGAAGAAAAACAAAGAAACTGCATAATCAAAAGAATAAAGCAAATATATCATTGAACAAACAAAAACGCCGCCCTTTACGAAATGTGTTAACTAAAACTTACAGTGTTCTTTAAAAAAATACAGCCAGCAAAATTATTTGTAGTAGGACCACCTACCGCTACATGCTTTATTAAAATTTTTCTCCAGTATTCTATTTAACCTCTTCTTCGAATCCACGATTTTACACCAATCATAGATTCCCTTCGTTGTAATTTTTCGATCAGGAAACAGCATTTGAAATTCCCTGATACTCCATATGAACGCCGCTTCAACGGTTTCGCGGTGCCCGCAGTTTTCACAAACGATGCTCCTTCCCTGAACAGCACAAGAAAACGAACCGCACGATGCGCAAATAATCCCTTTCCGTAACTGCTCATATTCATACCGGGGCAGCTGCATAAAAGGCGATTCTTCAATATGAAGCGACAGAAGTTTTTCCGCCAGTCTCTTATGTTTGCCGTTCAGCTTTGCAGGCAATGAATTCAAATGTTTAAAATACCGGTTGATTTGAGTCGGGAAAATAAGTGGCGTATTCAGAGGGGCATGATAAAGAGTGAATTCGGGGTGAATAAAAATAACGGAAGCAGCGACAGGCATGTCAAATCCAAGCGAATGGAGCAGCTGCCGGAAAAGCGATTCGCAACGCCTCAATTGAATAAGCGGGTTGCTGATCTCGGACTTATTTCATAAATTCTTTCCCCTTCGTAGTAAAAATCGCCTTCATAATTTTTCACTTCAAACACGTAAATGGTTTCCCCGGTAATCACAAGCGTATCTATCTGGAATGTCGTATTGTTCAAGTAGAGACGCAAATCATTCAATACTAAGCAATCGCATTCAAGTTTCTCTGTCAGCAAGTCCAAGTGACGCTCCCCTTCGTATCCTTTTTCGAGATTCCAATAGTACTGCTTGTCTTTTTCAGTGAGATCCATTCGTCTGTTTAACGATTTAAAAATAAACAGCTCAAGAGATTTTGTACGATCTTTATAAAGCATGGTTCACTTCCTCCCTGATTAAAAAAATTCAGACTACAAGTTGATTATATATCAAATAGAAAAATTAGGCACCCATTTTTAGTATAATAAAAATATCAATCTATTTAGGTGATGTTATGAACAAATTTCGCATCGAGTATACCACAGGGTCTGTGCCATTCTGTTCGGGTTTGGCGGTGGTGGGGTTTCTCCTCCAGCAAACGAACCTTGCTTCAAGGCTTGACAATGCCATATCGGAAAATATTAAACGAAACCTTGGATATTCGAACGGGGATGTGGCCAAGTCTTATATCGGGCTGCTTTGCCTTGGAAAGAAGGATTTTGGCGCAATTGAAGCTTTCCGCAATGACACGTTTTTCCGCTCTTCTTTCAATCTCGAAAGGGTGCCTTCCAGCGCGGTTTTGGAGCACCGGTTGGACGAGGCTGCCTTATCGGATGAATGGAACGGCATTTTAATGGAAGAGTCTCTGGAACTGATTCACCAAACCAATGCGCCGGTCAGCCCGGTGTTCATAAAAGATCAAGCGTATGTATCAGTTGAGATTGAAGGTCCATTTGCTTTCATCGGTCAGGAAGGGTACTGCATCCAATTTGAAACGGCTACGGAACTGCAATTCATTCAAAAAACCGTCCAGTCTGCGCAAAAATTGGCAGCCGGCCCTTTTCTTTGGCGGCTTGATACCGGGGAGGACAGCACTGAAATTGTATCGGTATTGCTTGAACATGAAATGGATTTTATTTTGAGACAAACTCCGCAAAATACGGATGCATGGATTGAAAACGCCCTGAAACACGGCATGTGCTGCATTGAACGCGAAGGGGAGAATGTATATTTTGGATTTGTGCCTGAAAACGTTACTGTAAACGGTCAGGGAAGAACCGTCCGTAAAGTTTTTAAAATGATTGAAAGGACCATTGATCAAAACGGGCAAATCTTTTTGATGCCGCAATATGAGATGGAATTGTACTGGACAACGCTGGGTATCCCGGCAGCAGCCGTTTTGCAGCTTTACAACGAACATCAGAAAGTTTGTAATCAAATCAATCGTGAATTCAAGTCTGATCTTCATTTTAAACAGTTGCCATCCAAACATGACAAAACAAACGAACTCGTCCTGCATTTTGGCATGTTCGCCTATAACCTGCTTCGCGTCATCGGCCAGGGGAACAAGCGAATGAAACGGATCCGGGATGTGATACGGGAATTGCCGAAACGATCGATCCTGGAAGAGAATGAGAACTGAAAAAATTTCCTCATTCCCCATGTACCCGGGCGGTTTCCCAAGGTTCTTTCATTCCGGTTCTGACCATGAATTTATTATTAAAAATAACTTGGCAAATCCATAAAAGCTTGCATTGGGACACCCCCAAGTATACGGCTTAGGCGCTTTTCCTTTTAAACTCCCTGGATAAAATGTTATGATGAAAAAGAAAAAATTTTTCATAATGAGCTTTGGAGTTGAGGAAATGGACAAAACGGAACTGCGGAAGTCAATGATTGCCTATTTAAAAAGCCTGGACGCACGGGAAAAACAGAACATAGAAGAGAAACTGCATGCCCGATTATTTTCATCAAATTTATGGAACCATGCCAAAACGATCGGCATTACGGTTTCCCAAGGATTTGAATGGGACACAAAGCCCATCATCGAAACCGGCTGGGGGCAGGGAAAAACAGTTTGTGTGCCGAAATGCGTGCCGGAAGAAAAAAAGCTCCTCTTTTACCGGCTCGACCTTTTTGGGCAACTGGAGAAAAGCTTCTTTAACCTTTTGGAACCGAAAACTAATGAAACGGAGCAAGTCGACAAGCAGAAAATCGATTTGCTGGTTGTTCCCGGTCTTGTTTTTAACACAAAAGGCTACCGGATCGGTTTTGGCGGCGGGTATTACGACCGGTTTCTTGCAGATTTTCCAAATGATACGGTCTCTTTGGTTTATTCCGAACAGATAAGAGAGGACCTGCCTCTCCAATCTTATGATATTGCCGTTAAGCACATCGTTACTGAGAACGGGATTTTAAAGTAAAAGGGGAGAGTACATGAGCAACAGAACTTCCGTTATGATCAGTATCGTCTTGGCGATGCTGGTGTCATCGATTGATTCGACCATTATGAACACGACGATGCCCGTGATCGCAAAAGAGCTCGGCCGGTTTGACCTGTATGCATGGGCATTTGCATCCTATATGATTACAAGTACCATTCTTTCTCCGATCGCGGGAAGATTGTCCGATTTATTCGGCCGAAAGAAAGTGTTTGGATTCGGCATTCTTTTGTTTTTAGTCGGATCGCTTATGTGCGGGCTTGCAACAGAGATGATCGAATTAATTGTGTTCCGCGCGATTCAAGGAATTGGGGCAGGGTTCATGGTGCCGTTTCCGGCGATTATTGCTGGAGACTTGTTTTCCGTTGAAAACCGGGGGAAAATCCAGGCCCTGTTTACGGGCATGTGGGGCTTGTCCGCCGTTCTTGCCCCGCTGTTGGGGTCTTTCTTCGTTACATATTTTACTTGGAGATGGATCTTCTTTGTAAATTTGCCGGTCTGCCTCATTTCGTTTCTCACGCTGTTGCCGTACCAAGAACATTACGAGCCGAAAAAGGCGAGTGTCGATTATATTGGTGCGGTTTTATTTGCCGTGTCGATCACGTTATTGCTTTTAGACACGGTTGTCCACCGGAACCAAATTTTATATGCAGTAATTGGCGTTGTTTTTCTTATTGTTTTTTACTTTTATGAAAAACGGCAAGGTTCACCGATTGTTCCGCTTTCGATGTTCAAAAACAAAACGATCGCACGGATCAATGTGAATAGCTTTATTGGAACGGTGGCGTTGTTTGGCGCTTCCAGTTATATTCCGCTGTTTCTGCAAAAAGTGACAGGTCTTTCGCTGTTAATGAGCGGGGTTGCCTTGCTTGGATCGTCCATCGGCTGGATGGCTGCCGCTGTCCCTGCCGGAAAATGGATTTTAAAATACGGTTACCGGATATTGTTTATGATTGGAAATTTGCTTTTGTTGATTTCAGGGTTATTATGGATCTTCTTAAATCCAAGCCATGGTTTCTACTATGTCTTTCTTGTGATGATTGTGCACGGCGCAGCTTTTGGATTGATTTCAACGGTAGGGATTATTGGTTCACAGCAGATGGTAAGCGGGCACGAAAAAGGAATTTCAACATCGTTCTTTATGTTTACCCGTAATATGGGTACTGCGATCGGGGTGACGGTCATGGGCGCCTTTTTAACAAGCGGTGCAACGTATATGCAGGGCATACACCACTTGTTCTTGTTTGGCTTCTGCGGCAGTATTTTGGCACTCTTGACATCTTTCTTTATCCAAAATGATCGTGCGGAGAGGGAAGTAAACGCTGCAGATAGTTAAAAAAGCTTTTTCATCTCTTTTCTCTGATAAGCTTGATTCCTTTTTCAACTGCATTTTCTTATCTTGTTTCTGGGGGGTTCAAACACACCGACCTTTTTAACAGCGTAGGAAAGGATAAATCCGGCTATTCGGTTGATTGTCAAACTGGACAACAATTAATTTTTCTTTTGATGCCAAAATGATCCGGTAAATTCTATTCTTTTCAAATATAATCAAGTTAATAAGAAAAGTTGCCGCAAAAACTTCTTGGTGCAGAAAGAGGTAAAAATGGAGGGGCATGGATGAAAGAAATAAGGTTTAGCTTATTGGTAAAATACATATTGCTGGCGGTTATCGCCGTGCTTTGCGTCAAATATTTTGGAACGATCCTTAAAGCGATCGGCAATATTTGGCACGTTGCATTTCCGTTGGTGCTGGGGGCGGTGATCGCTTACGTCCTGAATATTTTAATGAAAAAAATCGAGCACATTTATTTTCCAAATTCGGGCAACAAAATGATCCGGAAAACACGGAGAACGGCTGGTATTTTGTTATCCTTTCTGGTGATCTTTGGGATCGTTTCGATATTAATCCTGATTATTGTTCCGCAATTGGTACAAGCTATTACAGTAGTTATCAATGCCATTCCTGAATTCTACTCCAAAACCGTGGCATATTTCCAGGCGAACAGTGGCCAATATTCCAGTATCGGAAAATTAATATCAAGCCTGCAGGTGGATCTTGATTCGGTCACGAAAAAATTGACATCTTCTTTATCGAAAATGCTGACCGGGATCCTGAATTCAACCTTTTCCATTGCCGGGGCATTTACAAGCGGTGTGATGAATCTCATCATTGCGATCATTTTTGCCGTCTATATTTTAGCCAGCAAGGAAAAATTGTCTGCGCAGGCCGATAAAGTGATCCGGGCATTCTTGAAAAAGAAAACGTCGGAAAGAATATATTATGTTTTAAGGGTTGCAAATGATACTTTTTCCAGTTTTATCGTTGGGCAGTGTGTCGAAGCGGTCATTTTAGGCTGTTTATGTACGGCCGGCATGTTTCTTCTCCATTTTCCGTACGCTGCCATGGTCGGGGCTTTCATCAGCGCAACGGCGTTAATTCCGGTCGTCGGCGCTTATTTGGGGGCGGCTTTCGGCGCGTTTATGATCCTGACAGTGAATCCGATGCAAGCCCTGTTTTTCTTGATTTTTATTGTTGTACTCCAGCAAGTGGAAGGGAATATTATTTATCCGAGAGTGGTCGGGTCATCGATCGGCCTACCTGGTCTTTGGGTGTTGGCTGCGGTGATTATCGGGGGAGGTCTTGGCGGCGTTGTTGGTATGCTTTTGGGCGTTCCGGTGGCTGCGACCCTTTATAAATTGGCTGGCGATCAAGTGCATAAACGTTTACATTCTCCGCAAATAGATTGATAGAAAAAAGGTGCCATGATGTATAAACTGGTCAAACCGGTATTGAAAATGAAAGAAGAATACAAGAAATATTTACAGGAATGGGAAAATCGCGGGGAAAGGATTGTCCCATCCAAATCAAAATTAGGCGGCCGTTCCTGTGAAGATTTTATCCGGAATTTGCGCTCTCAGGAAACGGATGCCATGTATAGGTGGAGATTTGTGCTGGCGACATTGTATGTTTTGGCAGATGAAAACAATAAAATTTACGACGCTAGAGATCAGGCATGATTTGAATGATGCTTTGCTTGAGAGCGGCGGCCACGTCGGCTACGGCATCCGGCCTTCCGAACGTCGAAAAGGCTTAGCTTCGAAAATGCTTGAAATGCCACTTGAAAAAGCAAAAGAACTCGGGCTTGAACGCGTGCTGCTCACCTGCGATAAAAAGAATACTGGATCCGCCAAAACGATCGTAAAAAATGGCGGCATTCTTGAAAATGAAATGGACCATGGAGATAGGGTTACACAAAGATACTGGATGACGTTGTAAACGAGGAAATGAGAGGAGAAACGTGGAAAAGGAAAAAACAAAACCGGGTTTCTCGTGTTAAATCTGGAGTTGTTTGTTTTCATTGCCGTTATTGCCGCATATCTGTATTTATGGAAAAAGTCCCAAAATCCGCTTTTTACAGTATGCGGAATCGTCAGCGTAATTGGCATGGTGTTTAATATTATCTTGATTGCCCGGAAAACGAAGAAATAGGCCTGTCTATCAAAGAAAGAATCTTTTCTGCAGTGATTTTGGGGTAGACATCAACGGCGGAAAGGTGATGAATGTCTACCCATACCGGCTGGTAAGTCCTCTTTTTTCATATTCCTATGACATTAGGGAAGAAGATCAGAAAAATATTCGAGTGTTGGAACCAATTGATGAGCTTTAAACATTTTTCCAAATCGGATTTTGAAACCCATTTTGCATCAATCACTTCTTTTTTTTGGAGTGTAAGGTTATCAAATTGAACGTTTATCCGAATGAGCCAAACTTCGTAAAAATCATAAAACTGGTCCCGTCCGCGCTTTTTATGCATTCCATTTTATTTTTTGGCAACTCAATCCCAATTTCTTCTTTTACTTCCCAGAGGACGCCCTGAAGGCTCGTTTCTCCAGCTAAAACAGACCTGCCCGTACATCCCAAAGATTTGGAGGGGGCTTGCCGGGATGCCGTTTTGTGGTAAGATATTTCCCTTCATCATTTAAATCCATACATGTACAACCAGATGATAATCCCCTTCAGCCAGTAGAATGTCGCGGATATGTTTTCTGTTTGTGAAATTCCTATTGATATCATAGATATCCCAGGGCTCCATGGAAAACTTCCTTATTGTGGTTTGGAAGCTTTAAAAATAATCGTCGGCGGGACGAGCGCAGCTTTTTGAGAGACATACCATTCATTTGGATTGCTGTTCGTATCGGTTTCGCCGAAAAATTCTTCTACCATGTTCTCAATGATAAAACCGTGGCGGATCAGTTCATTAACAAAGGTACTGATTTTCCTTTGATGCATCACAATCGGGACGCCATGCCACGATTCTTTTTGAAGCGGCTCCTCATCATGATAAGATTCTTTCATGATGAACTGTTTTCCATTGTATGCAATTCTGCTGTAAAAAGGATGCTCCCAGCTGAAGATGAACGTTCCGACGGGTTTTAAGTATCCGAAAATGTTCGCCAAGGTTTTTGGAAGGTCTGTTGTCCAGCCCAACGCAAAAATTGAAAAGACAATGTCAAATATTGGGCAGGTAAACTCGGATTTTCTTCCATGAGGCTGATGAACAAATGGACCGAATTTCCTGCATTTGCTAAAACGGTTTTCGCTGTACAGATCTGTGTGTCAGAAAAGTCAAGCCCCCATCATTCGCCTACTCCTTGTTCAATGCAGATATTTCAGCGAATGGTCGCTGCCGCACCCGATTTCTAAAATTTTCTTTCCCCGGACATCCCCGAACAATTTGAGTTCCTTTTCTGCCGGGGTAAAGGGGCCGTATCCGGGCAGTGCGGTTGCGGCAAAAAAATCCCCGGCCACCCGGTCCCACCCTTTCTTATTTATTTTTAACGCATCCATCCACTGTTCCAGTGGTATAACTTCCTTTCCTATTAAACTGTTTCTCTCACAAAAATTATAACAATATGAAATATTTTTTAAAAAGGAAGTTGAAAATTTCCGGAAAAGGGGTATATATGTTTTTACCTGAAAATCAAATAGAAGGAGGTTTTTTGATTGGATCGTTCCGTCATTAGTCAGCAAACATGAAAAGAACAGTCAAGTACAAATTATAAAAGTGTTAAAATGTCGACTGCTATAAAAAATACAATGACTAGTGGTGAGAGGCGGGCATGATAGCCTCGTTTGGTGAAGCCAGCCCCAGAGACTACTGGTTTCCTGGCTTGGGAATCATGCCCGCAGAGGCTCCATGTCAAGTTGCCTTTATACATTTCGACTCTGCAAGACTATGTATTTTCGTGCTATTTTAAGAACGGTACACCCAGTAGCGAAGTCAAATATCTCTGTCCAAATCATGCTCTGAAACGCCCCCATTTGGACAACTTAAACGTCACCGCTACTTTTTGAGTTAAAATACTAAAAAACCGGACATTTCATTACGTCAAAAAATTACTCAAAATTAAATAAGAACAGCACTTGGACATGTTTACCGTCAAAAAGAGGAAATTTTGTACCGTCAACTTTTGGACAGATTAGCTTAGTAGTAACTCCTGGGGAGGAATGCCAGGTGTGGCGAGGGGGGACCAATACCCAGTTATGTACTCAAAAAAATGGCGGATCCTATACCCAAATTCAAAATGGATTATTTTTTTAGAAAAGTAACCACAATCCGTATTTGGAAGACGAAGAACGGTTTATGGAAGAATATGGTTTATTTATAGAGGAACATGTAAAAAAGGCCGAACGGCTTTTTCTCGGCAATTCGGTCTTTTACCTGGAATCATTATGCATTCAATTTTTCCTTCTTTTTAATCTCCTTCACGATATTTTCAAGCGTTACGTTCCCGAGTACTTTTTCCATCGCTGATTGCGCACAGGCAAATACCGCCTGCACCGTACCCTGGATGTTGCGCCCGACAGGGCATTCCGGATTCGGATGGTCGTGAATGCTGAACAATTCATTTTCTTTCACAACATTCACAGCTTTATAGATATCAAGCAGGGTAATTTCATTTATATCTCTGGCAAGTTCCGCGCCGGCAACTCCAGGGCGGACATGGATGAGCCCGGCATTTTTCAGCATTCCCATAATTTTTCTGATGACAACCGGGTTTGTGTTCACGCTTTTGGCGAGGAACTCCGATGCATTCACACCGTTCTTATTGATCTCCAGTAATGCGAGTATATGAATGCCGACAGCAAAACGGCTGCTGATGGACATATTGCAAATCCTCCTTAAGTGATGACAGCAATCAATCGTGTAACACTTTCATTTATAAGTATACCTTAATATTCGGGAGAAAAGGAATAAAAAATGCCCTTAGGAAAAGTTCCTAATGGCATTTTCAAGGTACGAGATTTTAGGCGTGCTGACTTGCGGAAGGATCCGAATTGGCGGTTTCGAGATTTTTATCTTTCATCCGGCTGTAAATATTTGCTAAGACAGAACCCGACAGGTTGTGCCAAACGCTGAAAATCGCGCTTGGAACGGCAGCAAGCGGTGAGAAATGGGCTGTAGCAAGGGCCACGCCCAGCCCAGAATTCTGCATGCCGACTTCCATGGATACCGCTTTTTGTTTGGCCAGATCCATGCCGCACAAGCGGGCGAAGAAAAAGCCGATGACAAAGCCAAGCAAATTATGCAGAATAACTACGGCAAAGACCAATAAAGCCGTCTGTGCTATTTTTTCGGCGCTCCCGGCAACAACGCCCGAAACGATTAGCACGATGGCGACAACCGATACGAGCGGCATCGCTTTTGCACCTGTCCTCGCCTGTTTGCCAAAGAATTTTTTCACGATAAACCCGAGCACTAACGGGACGATGATGACTTGCACAACTGAAAGGAATAAAGACAGCACACTGACATGTACCCATTTGCTGGCAAACAGCAGAATTAACAGCGGCGTCACGATTGGCGCCAAAATCGTTGACACAGAAGCAATCGCAACCGCAAGCGCCACATTCCCCCGCGCGAGAAATACCATGACATTTGAAGCGGTGCCGCTCGGGCAGCATCCTACGAGAATTACCCCGATGGCAATATCTTTCGGAAGGTTAAGGCTGGCAGCGAGCAAAAAGGCGATGAGTGGCATGATGATAAAATGCCCGATCACGCCAAGTGCTACTTCTAACGGTCTTTTAAATACTTCTTTAAAATCCGACAAATCAAGTGTCAGTCCCATCCCGAACATAACAATTCCCAATAAAGGTACAATATAATTCCCAATCCATGCAAAATGCTGCGGTAAGAGATAAGCAATCACCGCAAAAATCAGCACCCATAAGGTGAATGTCTTTCCTGCAAAAGCGCTGATTTTTTCAACAACTGCCATATAAAGACCCCCAAAAATATAAAGTGTTTTCTAAAATGATAGAATATATGATAAAATAAATCAAGAACATTATTTTGATATATTAAGATTTTTGAATCAATTAAGCGCGTAATGCGTTAGTTAAGGCAGCGTTTTAGACTTTAGGAGAGATATAAAGGCAATAGTAAAGGAACCGTAATGGTCCTAAGGGGCTTTGTAAAACGAGTAGACAGTTGTAAATTGATCGTTTTGATCATAAGTAACCAAATGAAGACCGAGAGTAATTGTGGGGGAAGTATTTAAAACCATAACGCAATCGGAAATTTTACCTTTCAAAAGCAATATGGAGGGCATTCTGCCAGCTGTCCGGCTGCAGAATGCCCTCCACACTTTTGTCTCCGTTCACCCTTTCTTCATCACCAGCACTTTTTCTACATCCGGGGTGACATATACCGTCTGCTGGTTTTCGTAAATGACAAATCCTGGTTTAGCACCGTTCGGTTTTTTCACGTAGCGCACTTTTGTGTAGTCGACAGGAACGGAAGCGGATTGGCGCGCTTTGCTGAAGTAGGCGGCCAGGTTCGCGGCCTCTAAAATCGTTTCCGGGGACGGGTTTTTGCTGCGGATCACCACGTGCGAACCCGGGATATCCTTCGTATGCAGCCAAATTTCATCGCGGGCCGCTACTTTATTTGTTAAATAATCGTTCTGTTTATTGTTTTTCCCGACCAAAATCTCTGTACCGTCAGAAGCTTCGTATTTTTCAAGGGTGATCCTGTGCGCTTTTTGCCGCTGCGCCCTCCGATGGCGGTTCTTCAAATAGCCTTCTTCCTCAAGTTCTTCGCGGATTTCCTCAATATCTTTCGGGGATGCGGTCTCGAGCTGCTGCAGGAGGTTTTCGAAATACAACACTTCATTTTTCGCGTTTTCAATCTGCTCCTGTACCACCGTTTGCGCATGTTTCGCCTTTTGGTAGCGCGAAAAATAACTTTGCGCATTTTCCGATGGGGTTTTCAGCGGATCAAGCTCAATTACCGCCATTGCGCCGTTTTCATCATAATAGTTTTGCACTTCGATTTTTTTCATGCCTTTTTCCACAGCATAGAGATTTGCCGTCAGCAGCTCGCCATACAACTGGAACTGCTCGGCATTTTGTGCGTAATCGAGCGTCGCTTCAAGCTTTTTAATTTTACTTTCGTTTTTCTCCAGTTCATTTTTAATAAAACGCTCGAGATCATGGCTTTTCTGTTTGACGCGGTCACGTTCTGCTTTCCCGACATAAAAACGGTCAAGCAGTGTACTTAAACTGCCAAAAGTTTTCACTTCACCTTCCAAAGACTGGAGAGGAATCATATAAAACGACTCTTTTTGCGCCCCCGTAATCATGACGGGTTCAATGTCATACACTTTAATTCGCCCCATCACGGACAAAAAAGCTTCCGAAACGGCTTCCGGGTTGGAAAATTTCGCGAGGTGCATGATTTCTTTCGCAAGGAGCGGGGAAACCCCGGCAAACTGCGAAACGATCTGTTTGTCCATTTTTCCGCTGTTCCAGTCAAGCGCGGCAATTATATCATCTTTCGAAGCCTCCAGGGGGTTCTGTTTGTGCTGCTCCGGCGGCAAAACATATTCATGGCCCGGCAGGACGGTCCGGTACGTATTCACAGCCAGTGGGACATGCTTGATGCTGTCCATAATCATGTTCCGTTCTTTTTCTACTAATATAATATTGCTGTGGCGTCCCATGATTTCCATATACAGCTGTTTGTACGAAATATCCCCGATTTCATTGCGGCTTTTGATTTCGAACACAACAACACGGTCAAGGCCGATCTGGTAAATATCTTCTATGACCGAACCTTCAAGGTGTTTCCGCAAAAGCATACAGAACATCGGCGGATCCGGCGGGTTATCAGTTGCTTCATTCGTCAGCTGAATCCTTGCGTAACTCGGGTGTGCCGACAAAAGCAAGCGATGGTTTTTTCCGTTCGCACGCACAATCATGATTAGCTCATTTTGGTAAGGCTGGTGGATTTTATTGATCCGTCCGCCTTTTATCGCGTCACGAAGTTCCTTCACCATGGCCCTTGTAAATAATCCGTCAAAAGACATATGACATTCCTCAATTCTGTGGCGCCCGCGGGCAGAGCCGCAAGCGCCGGTTGTTGGCTTTTTAAATTATATCATTTTTTTGGACAGGGCTGAATATGTTGCTATTAAGACGATAATGGGCAGAAGCAGGGGGAGAGTGTATTCCAATGATGTTTCATGAAATGAGCGGAAAAGATGTAGAACAGGCATTGAGCACTGATCTTGAAAAAGGGCTCACTGAAAAAGAAGCGGAAAAAAGGATCAGGCAGTACGGCTTTAATGAACTGGAGGAAGGAGAAGAAAAATCTGCCCTCATCCTCTTTTTAAGCCAGTTTAAAGATTTTATGACGCTCGTCCTGCTAGCCGCAACGGTGATTTCCGGTCTTTTGGGCGAGTATGTTGATGCCATTGCGATTATTGCCATCGTTTTGATTAACGGCTTTCTTGGTTTTTCCCAGGAGCGGCGGGCTGAAAAATCCCTCGAGGCGTTAAAAGAACTTTCGGCGCCGCAAGTCAATGTGCTGCGCAGCGGCCACTGGGTAAAAATTCCATCCAAAGAAGTGACGCTCGGCGATATTTTGAAATTTGAAAGCGGGGATCGGATCGGCGCTGATCTCCGGATTGTAAAAGCGAACAATTTGGAAATAGAAGAATCGGCGCTGACAGGGGAATCGATCCCTTCACCGAAATCGGCAACCCCGATCTCTGGAGAAAATGTGAGCCTGGGTGATTTGCATAATATGGCGTTTATGGGCACAATGGTGACACGCGGAAACGGGATCGGCATTGTCACCGGAATCGGGATGAAAACCGCGATGGGCGAAATCGCCGATATGATCCAAAATGCAGAAATTCTTACAACCCCTTTACAAAGAAGGCTCGAGCAGTTAGGGAAAATTTTGATTGTGGTTGCACTTCTTTTAACGCTTCTTGTTGTGCTTGTCGGCGTCTGGCACGGGCATGATTTGTATTCCATGTTTTTGGCAGGCGTGTCGCTTGCGGTGGCGGCGATTCCGGAAGGCCTGCCGGCAATTGTCACGATTGCCCTGTCGCTCGGTGTCCAGCGCATGATCCGCAAAAATGCAATCGTCAGGAAACTCCCGGCGGTCGAGACACTAGGCTGCGCAACCGTCATTTGTTCGGACAAAACCGGTACGATGACGCAAAACAAAATGACCGTCACCCACTTGTGGAGCGGCGGGGAGACTTGGAAAGTTTCCGGAACGGGCTATGAGCCGAAAGGAATTTTTAAGCAAGGAGAAACGGAAATCCACCCTTTAAAAGAAAAAAGCTTATACCAGCTGTTGACGTTTGGCCTTTTGTGCAACCACGCCGAACTGAAAATGAAAAATGAAGAATATTTCGTGGACGGCGACCCGACGGAAGGCGCGCTACTCGTTTCCGCCCTGAAAGCCGGTTTGACAAGAGATTTGCTGTTAAAAGAGTTTACGATTGAACAAGAATTTCCGTTTGATTCGACGCGGAAAATGATGAGTATGATGATCCGCGATAAGCACGGCAAGCGATACGTGATCACGAAAGGCGCGCCGGACGTGCTGCTGGATATATGCCGGTCGGTGCTTTGGAGGAGCCGGGAACAACCCCTAATAAATGAATACCGCGAAAAAGTGCAGGAATCGATCGATGGTTTGGCTGCGCAGGCACTTAGAACAATCGCGATCGCCTTTAAGCCGGTTATAGCCGGGGAAAAAATCAGTAGCGAACGCGATGCGGAAAAAGATTTGATTTTTATCGGATTACAGGGGATGATTGACCCGCCGCGCCCGGAAGTCAGACAAGCCATCAAAGAATGCAAAGAAGCAGGCATCCGGACCGTGATGATCACTGGCGACCATGCTGTTACAGCAAAAGCGATTGCAAGGCAGCTCGGGATTTTGCACAGCGGACATCCAAAAGTGATCGACGGTACGATGCTGAACGACATGACGGTTGATGAACTGGAAGATATGATTGAGGAGGTTTCCGTTTTTGCGCGCGTGTCTCCGGACCATAAACTGAAAATCGTAAAAGCTTTCCAAAACCGGGGCCATATTGTTGCGATGACAGGGGACGGCATCAATGACGCGCCGGCAATCAAAACGGCGGACATCGGCATTTCCATGGGCATCACGGGCACCGATGTGGCGAAAGAAGCTTCTTCGCTCGTACTGCTAGATGATAATTTTGCGACGATCAAAGCGGCGATCCAGGAAGGTCGCAATATCTATGAAAATATCAGAAAGTTTATCCGTTATCTGCTGGCGTCAAATGTCGGAGAAATTCTTGTCATGCTGTTTGCGATGCTCTTGTCTTTGCCGCTCCCGGTCGTGCCGATCCAAATTCTATGGGTCAACCTTGTTACGGATGGGCTGCCGGCCATGGCGCTCGGGCTCGACCAGCCGGAAGAAGATGTGATGAAGCGGAAACCTCGCCACCCGCGCGAAGGCGTTTTTGCGCGCGGGCTCGGATGGAAAGTGGTTTCGCGCGGATTTTTGATTGGGCTTGTTACATTGGTCGCCTTTATGACGGTTTATTATCAAAATACTGACAATTTGGCTTATGCGCAGACCGTTGCTTTTGCCACGCTCGTCCTCGCCCAGCTGATCCATGTGTTTGACTGCCGCAGCGAGCGTTCTGTGCTGGCGCGAAACCCGTTCGGGAACCTGTATCTTGTTATGGCTGTCCTGTCATCAGTTTTGCTGATGCTGGTTGTGATTTATGTGCCTGCGCTCCAGCCGGTTTTCCATACGCTTCCGATTTTACCAAGTGATTGGCTGCTCATTCTTTGTATGAGTGCAATCCCGACATTTTTGCTTGCCGGAACATATTATATAAGAAAAAAAGCTTAAACTATGCTATAATCTTAAAAGTAATAGGGATACCTCTATTACTTTTCTTTTTGGAGAAAATCACCAAACAGTCCCGATTAAAATTTCCTTTTCTTCTTAAAACCGGCGCGGTATAATCTCCATAAAAGCGATTTTGCCGGTAAAAATGCGGAAGATGTTATAAGATTGGGCGTGAGAAGATGGTTTTAAGCATGACGGGCTACGGCAGGGGGCGGCAGCAGACACAGTTGTTCAGTGTGACGGTAGAAATAAAGTCTGTCAACCATCGCTTTTGCGAATACCAAATGAGAATGCCGAAACAGCTTGTGAAAATAGAAGACCAGCTGAAGAAAATCATCGGCCGCTATATCCAGCGTGGCCGCGTGGATGTATTTGTCACGATCTCAGGCGAGGGGCTTGTCAAGCGGCAGCTGCGGGTCGACTGGGATTTGCTCGATGAGTATCACCGGTTTTTAAGCCGGCTCCGCGATAAATACGGAATTGAATCAGGTTTTGGCATCCGTGAGTTATTAAATCACGAAGATTTAGTTACAATAGAAGAAATAGAAGAGGACAATGAAGAGATTATCGCGCTTGTTATGGAGGCCTGCAGGGAGGCGGCCGGGCAGTTGAGGTTGATGCGCGAAAAAGAAGGAGCCCAGCTGCAGCGGGATCTGGAAAACCATCTTCAGTCCCTTTCAAAACTGTTGGAAACAATAAAAGCGCACGCTGCAACACTGGTCCATACATACATGTTAAAGCTTGAAAAACGGATGCAGGAAATCACAAACGGCCAGCTGGATGAAGCGAGAATTGTGCAGGAAGCGGCGCTGTTTGCCGAAAAATCCGATATTCATGAGGAAATCACAAGGCTTGAGAGCCATCTGCTGCAGTTTCGTGAGACTTTGGCGCTTCATGAACCGATTGGCAGGAAGCTGGATTTTATGATCCAGGAAATGAACCGGGAAGTCAATACGATCGGCTCGAAAGCGAATGCTTCCGCCATCTCCACAGCCGTTGTGGAACTGAAGTCGGTGCTTGAGAAGATGCGCGAGCAAGTACAAAATATAGAATGAAATTGTACTATATCAATGGCGAGTGGGGAGAGGATAAAATTGGTAAAACTCATTAATGTCGGTTTCGGCAATATCATTTCGGCAAACCGCATCATTTCGATTGTGAGCCCGGAATCGGCCCCGATTAAGCGGCTGATCCAGGATGCGCGGGACCGCGGCACTTTAATTGATGCGACTTACGGAAGAAAAACCCGCGCAGTGGTTATGATGGATAGCGGCCATGTGATTCTCTCCGCTGTGCAGCCGGAGACGGTGGCGCACCGTGTCAGCGACAGGGAAACAGATGGCGAGGAGGTATAGAATTGGAGAAAAAAGGACTGCTGATTGTGTTATCCGGCCCGTCCGGTGTCGGGAAGGGGACAGTAAGGAAAGCGATTTTTTCGCAGCCGGATACGAAATTTGAATATTCCATCTCGATGACGACAAGAAAACCGCGGGAAGGCGAAATTGACGGGGTGGACTATTTTTTTAAAGAACGCGAAGAATTTGAAGAGCTGATCAGGCAGGGAAAACTGCTTGAGTATGCAGAATACGTCGGTAATTATTACGGGACGCCGGTTGATTATGTCGAGGAAACGCTTGAAGCCGGAAAAGATGTTTTTCTGGAAATCGAAGTGCAGGGTGCCAAACAGGTCCGTGAAAAATTTCCGGACGGCCTGTTTATTTTCCTTGCGCCGCCGAGCCTTTCCGAGCTGGAGACGCGGATTACACAGCGAGGTACGGAATCTGCGGAACTGATTCGCGGCCGCATGGAGAAAGCCCGCAAAGAAATTGAAATGATGAATTTGTATGATTATGTCGTGGAAAATGATACAATAGAGAACGCCTGCGAAAAAATTAAAGCAATTGTCGTTGCTGAACATTGCCGAACTTCGCGCGTCGCCAAGCTGTATAAAAAACTTTTGGAGGTTGAATGAACATGCTCTATCCATCCATTGACGAACTGCTGAAAATCATCGATTCGAAATACTCCCTTGTCACAATTGCGGCAAAACGCGCTCGCGAGTTGCAGGAACACCATAATGAAGTGCTGGAAAAATATGTTTCGGATAAAAATGTAGGAAAGGCGCTTGAAGAAATTTATGTCGGCGCGCTTCGGATTAAACAAGATGAACCGGCTTCCTAATCCGAAAGCAGGACCCGGCTTTGGCGCCGGAATGGGATGGAAAATGAAACGCTTAGCAGGGACTGGCCAGAGTTGCGTCAGCCCTTTTTCTTATATTTGCTTTTTTGCTAGAATGAACATAGCTGAATGATTTACCGATAGAATCCAAACAGGGGGCTTACTGATGGTAGGAAAAAAAATATTATTGTGCGTCACGGGCGGCATTGCCGTATATAAAGCGGCTGCGCTCACTAGCAAACTGGCGCAGGCCGGCGCGGTCGTAAAGGTGATCATGACAAAATCGGCCTGTCAGTTCGTCACGCCTTTAACGTTTCAAGCGCTTTCCCGGAACGATGTGTACACGGATACGTTTGATGAAAAACATCCGGAGAAAATTGCCCATATCGATTTGGCCGACTGGGCCGATCTTGTACTTGTCGCGCCGGCAACGGCCAACATCATCGGAAAAATGGCGAACGGGATCGCTGATGACATGGTGACGACGACAATATTGGCAACCACTGCGCCGGTTTGGGTGGCGCCGGCAATGAATGTACATATGTACGGTCACCCGGTTGTCCGCCGCAATATGGAAATGCTGCAAAGCTTTGGATACCATTTGATCGAACCGGGAGAAGGGCATCTTGCCTGCGGCTATACCGGAAAAGGGAGATTGGAAGAACCGGAGAAAATCGCCGCGCGCATTGAAGATTTTTTCAGAGGGGCGACTAAACCTTTATTCGGGAAAACCGTACTCGTTACTGCCGGCCCGACGATCGAAAAAATCGATCCTGTAAGATTCCTTTCAAATCGTTCGTCCGGAAAAATGGGGTTTGCGATCGCTGACGAAGCCGCAAAAATGGGTGCAAAGGTTGTGCTTGTCACAAGTGTGGACAATTTAAAAGCCCCGCACGGCGCTGAAGTGGTAAAAGCGGAGAGCGCGGCGGATATGTACGAAGCTGTAATGGGACGCTACAAGGAAGCGGATATCATTATTAAAAGCGCTGCGGTTGCGGACTATACGCCGGTAAATGTACTGGATAAAAAAATGAAAAAGCAGCCGGGCAACATTGTGCTCGAACTGAAGCGGACAAAAGATATTTTAAAAGAATTGGGCGAAAAAGCGGACAAGCCGTTTTTGGTCGGGTTTGCCGCGGAAACGGACAATCTGGAAAAATATGCCCTGGATAAATTGGAACGGAAGCGTGCCGATATGATCGTCGCCAACGATGTCAGCCGGCAGGGGGCCGGTTTTGCCGGGGATACGAATATTGTTACGATTTTTAAACGGGACGGCTCGAAACGGGAACTTCCGCTTCTGTCCAAACATGAAACAGCAAGGGAAATTTTACGCGAAATTTGCAACGAGATCGAAAAGGACGGCGGAAAATGAAGATTGCAAGTGTCATTGTAGACGTTCCGGCCATGCAGACGGATAAATGTTTTGACTATCTTATTCCGGAAAAATGGGAAAATGTGATCCAGCCTGGCATGAGGGTTATCGTTCCTTTTGGCCCGCGGACTGTACAGGGGTTTGTGGCCGGCATAAAGGGCAGCACCGAAGTTGGGCATTTGCGTGAAATCATTGAACCGCAGGACCTCGCTCCTGTCCTGAATAAAGAACTGCTTGCGCTCGGGGACTGGCTCGCAAGCGAAACACTTTGTTTAAAAATTTCCGCTTACCAGGCGATGCTGCCGGCAGCCATGAAAGCAAAGTACGAAAAACGGGTGCGGAGGATGGATGGACATCAGAACCCGTTTCTCGACGAGGTTTTTGGAAAGAAGGATGAAATCGACTGGAAAGAAGCCGATCAGCGCGGCCTCTTGCCATTTTTGCAAAAAGAAGCGAAAAACGGGACGGTTGAGGTCGTCTACGAAGTGAAGAACAAAGCCAATAAAAAAACCGTCCGCATGATTTCCTGCCCGCTTTCTGAAGAAGAAATCCGAAGGCGGTTTGAAGAAATTTCGGGAAATGCCAGGAAACAAAAGCAAGTGCTAGAATTTTTCATGAAAAATCCGAAAATAAAGGCAACCGTAAGTGATTTGGCCGAGGTTTCCGGCGTGTCCCCGTCGGTCATCAAAACCCTTCTCCAAAAAGGGTGGCTGGAAGAAACAAGCGAAGAATTGTACCGGGATCCATATGCAGACCGGAATTTTCAAAGGAGCGTTCCGCATACTTTGACAAGCGAACAAAAGCAGGCGATTGCCCCGGTTCTTTCCGCCATCCATGAGAAAAGGAGCGAAATTTTTTTGCTCTATGGGGTAACCGGAAGCGGCAAGACGGAAATCTACCTACAATCGATCCAGGAAGTGCTCAATGAAGGAAAAGAAGCGATTGTGCTTGTCCCGGAAATTTCGCTGACGCCGCAAATGGTCCATCGTTTTAAAAGCCGTTTTGGAAATGACGTTGCTGTTTTGCACAGCGGCCTTTCGATCGGCGAAAAATATGATGAGTGGCGAAAAATCACCCGAAAAGAAGCAAAAGTGGTCGTCGGGGCGCGGTCGGCGATTTTTGCTCCTTTTGAAAATATCGGCATCATCATTATTGATGAAGAGCATGAAAACAGCTACAAGCAAGAAGACAATCCGCGCTATCATGCCAGGGACGTGGCAATATTCAGGAGCCGGAACCACCACTGTCCGGTCATTCTCGGAAGCGCCACGCCGTCGCTTGAATCGTTTGCGCGCGCACAAAAAGGCGTCTATACATTGCTGAAAATGGAAAAACGTATGAACAACCACCCGCTCCCGAAAGTTTCTATTGTGGATATGCGGGAAGAAATGCGCGCGGGCAACCGTTCTATGTTCTCAAAGGAACTTTTCGGGAAACTGAAGGATCGGATTGAGAAAAAGCAGCAGACTGTTTTGCTTCTGAATAAAAGGGGATATTCCTCCTTTGTCATGTGCCGGGACTGCGGTTATGTGCTGCAATGCCCGAACTGCGATATATCACTGACTTACCACCGGTCCACGAACGAAATGAAATGCCATTATTGCGGATATGAAACGTTTGTACCCACTGCCTGCCCGGAATGCGGAAGCCCCCACATCCGCTACTTCGGGACAGGTACGCAGAAAGTGGAAGAAGAGTTGGGCAGACTTTTGCCGGAAGCACGCGTCATCAGGATGGACGTCGATACGACCGGACGCAAGGGGGCACATGAGCGGATGCTGAAAAGTTTTGCGGACGGGGAGGCCGATATTTTGCTCGGGACGCAAATGATTGCCAAAGGGCTTGATTTTCCGAACATCACCCTTGTCGGCGTGTTAAATGCCGATACAATGCTGCACCTGCCTGATTTCAGGGCTTCCGAAAAAACATTCCAGCTTCTGACGCAGGTGAGCGGGCGTGCTGGGCGGCATGAATTGAAAGGGGAAGTTGTCGTCCAGACGTACACGCCTGAGCATTACAGCATCCAATTCGCCGGTGAGCAGGATTACGGGCGTTTTTACCGTCAGGAAATGATGATGCGCAAAATGGGGTCGTATCCGCCTTTCTACTATTTAACTTTGATTACGGTCAGCCACGAAAATGTGATGAAGGCCGTATCCGCGGCGGAGAAAATCACCCGCTTTGTGCGGTCGCGCGTGTCGGACGGGACGATAATTCTCGGCCCGGCAGCATGCCCGATCCCGCGGATGAAAAATAGATATCGTTACCAATGTTTGATAAAATACAAACGGGAAACGCGGCTGAAAGAAACATTAACCGTTTTGCTGGAGCATTTCCAGCATCAAATTGCCTCGGAAGGATTAAGCATCTCGATTGATGTCAATCCTAATATGATGATGTAAAAGGGACGAGTGATGAGATTCATATGGAGATCGTGAAATACCCTGCCGCCATTTTGGAGAAAAAATGCAAACGGGTCACGGAATTCGGCCCTTCTTTAAAGGCGGTTTTAAATGATATGTACAAAACGATGCAGGAAGCGTACGGGGTCGGCCTTGCCGCCCCGCAAGTAGGCATCGGGCAGCAAATTGCCGTTGTGGATATTGGAGATGGAACCGGCAGAATTGATTTGGTCAACCCGAAAATCATCGCAAGGCGCGGTGAACAGACCGATGTAGAAGGCTGCCTGAGTTTTCCGGGCGTTTACGGTACCGTTTCGCGCGCTTACTATGTAAAAGTGAAAGCACAAAACGCCCAGGGGAAAACGTTCATCATTGAAGCGGAAGATTTTCTGGCGCGCGCTTTGCAGCATGAAATTGACCATCTGCACGGCGTTTTGTTTACTTCAAAAATTATCGAGTATGTTGATGAGGAAGATTTAACGTTTGAGGAGGCGGATGCCGAATGACAAGAGTTGTTTTTATGGGGACGCCTGATTTTGCCGTACCGGTCTTAAAGGCGCTCATCCGCGATGGTTATGAAATTGCCGGTGTTGTCACGCAGCCGGACAGGCCGGTTGGGAGAAAACACGTATTAACGACTCCACCTGTCAAAGTGGAAGCGGAAAAACACCATATTCCGGTGTACCAGCCTGAAAAGCTGCGGCTGTCGGAAAGTCTCACTCCGATTTTGGAATTGAAGCCGGATGTGGTTGTGACTTGCGCATACGGCCAGATCCTACCGAAAGCCTTGCTGGATGCGCCCCCTTACGGCTGCATCAATGTCCATGCTTCATTGCTTCCGGAGCTCCGCGGCGGGGCCCCGATCCATTACGCCATTTTGCAGGGGAAGAAAAAAACGGGCATTACGATCATGTATATGGCGGAAAAACTTGATGCCGGTGATATCATCAGCCAAAGGGAAGTTGACATCGATGAAACCGATGATGTCGGCACGCTGCATGAGAAGCTGAGCGCAGTTGGGGCGGAACTTTTATCCGAGACGCTTCCGAAAATCCTAGCGAAAGAAATTACCGCCATTCCTCAGGACGAGGAAAAAGCGACTTTTGCCTATAACATTACGCGCGGGCAGGAAAAAATCAATTGGGAAAAAACAGGGGAGGACATCTATAACCAGATCAGGGGCCTTTGCCCTTGGCCGGTAGCGTATACCGTTCTCGGCGGGAAAACCATTAAAATATGGAAAAGCGAAAAAGTGGCGCTTCCACAAAAAATGGATCCGGGTGTAATCGTTGAGCTGCAAAAGGACGGGATTGTCGTTGCAACAGGTAACACGACCGGGATAAAAATTACAGAATTACAGCCTGCCGGAAAGAAAAAGATGCCGGCAGCACGATTTTTAAACGGCGCCGGCTCTAACTTTTCTGCCGGCATGAAATTTGGAGAAGAAGATGAATAAAGTAAGGAAAAACGTCCGCGAAGCAGCCCTTGAACTTTTGGAAACTGTGGAAAAAAACCAGTCGTACAGCAATTTGATGCTGAACAGCTATATTGAAAAATACGGTTTTGCCGGTCCGGATGCAGGGCTTTTAACAGAGATTGCTTACGGGACCTTACAGAGAAAACAGACGCTTGATTTTTTCCTCGCCCCGTTTTTGCGGAAAAAAATCGAAACATGGGTGCGGATTTTGTTGCGCTTGTCTTTATACCAAATGGTATACTTAGATAAAATCCCTGACCGCGCAATCATTTTTGAAGCAGTGGAAATCGCCAAAAAGCGTGGCCATCAGGGGATCTCCGGGATGGTCAACGGGGTCTTGCGGGCCATACAAAGAAAGGGACTCCCAAGTTTTAAAGAAATAGAAGATCCGATTGAAAGATTGTCTGTGGCCACGAGCCACCCGCGCTGGCTTGTTGAAAGATGGTTGGAAGAATACGGCTATAAGACAACAAAAGAGATGTGTGAAGCCAATTTGGCGCCTCCCGTCCAAACAGCTAGGGTAAATGTGAATAAGGCATCAGTAGAAGAAGTTGTCGACAGGCTCGGGCGCGAAGGCTTTAAAATTGAGCCGAGCCCGGTGATCCCGGAAGCTGTCCGGTCGTTGAAAGGAAACCTTGCCCGCTCGGTATGTTTTAAAGAAGGCCTGATCACGATCCAGGATGAAAGCTCTATGGCAGTCGCATATGCACTTGATATCCAAAAAGGACAGCATATTCTCGACTGCTGTGCGGCGCCGGGCGGAAAAACGACCCATATTGCAGAAAAGCTTGGAGGAACGGGAAAAGTTACCGCGCTTGACTTGCATCCGCACAAAATCAAGCTGATCCGTGAAAACGCGGAAAGGCTCGGGCTCAGCCAGATTGAAGCGGTTGTGATGGACAGCCGGGAAGCAGGGCAGCATTTTGAAAAAGAATCTTTCGACCGTATTTTGGTGGATGCGCCGTGCTCCGGGCTCGGCGTTGTGCGGAGGAAGCCGGATATTAAATATGTAAAAAACATAAAAGATATGAAGACGCTCCAACACGTGCAGCTCTCAATTTTAGAGGAAATGGCGGGGTTGTTGAAGCCGGATGGCATTATGGTGTTCAGCACCTGCACGGTGGACCGCGCAGAAAATGAAGGGACCATTGAAACGTTTTTGAAACAGCACCCGGGCTTTGAGCCTTATCCGCTGCATGTGCCGGAAGCAATGGAGAATTATGTGGACGGGTACCGGACGCAAATTTTTCCGCAGGATTTCGGTGGGGATGGATTTTTCATCGCCAGCGTCCGCAAAAAAGAGATGGAATAAAATTGATATTTGCCTGATCATAAACACTTCAATCACTAT
>NZ_BKZR01000028.1:0-46856 GCF_008974225.1 Weizmannia acidilactici
CTCTATTAAGACCATTCGTGACAGAATTTCCTTGCCAAACGGTCCTTAGAAGCCCTATTAAGTTCATTCGTGACAGAATTCCCTTGCCTAACAGTCCTTAGAAGCCCTATAAAGACCGGTCATTACATACTTTGCTCTTCTAACGTTTCTTAAAGTATCTATAAGGACAATAGAGAAAAATTTTCTGGTTAAATGGCACTTTTGGGCAGCCTCAAATGTTAAAATAGATCTCCCACAAGCAGAGCATATACTTATTTACACTGTCTTTTCCAAATGCTTCTCCAATATTCCCCTTATATCTTCCGGAATCGGGCGCGATTTTTGCGCATCGAAATCGAAAAAGACGATGACCGCCTTTCCTCTTGCAATGAGCCGCCCTGTTTCCGCGTCCAGGATTTCATGGGCCAGCTCGCAGCTCGAATTGCCGATCTTTGAAACACCCGTACGAACCGCAAGCACCTGGTTGTAAAACGCCTGGCTGATGAAATCACATTTCGCCGAAGCCAAAATGATATTAAAATCCTTGATTTCCACGCTCGCGCCGATACTTTCAAAAAACTGAAGCCGGGCATCTTCAAAATAAACAAAATAGCTGGCGTTGTTGATATGCCCGAGCGCATCCGTCTCGCAAAACCGAGGCCTCAATTGGGTTTCGTGCAAATCCATTCCCCCTATGCTTTTTCAATACCATGCAGCACAATGTCCGTAAAAATTTCCGCCACTTCCGCTTCCGATTTGCGCCCCCCGGGATTGAACCATTGATAGCTCCAGTTAACCATGCCGAGAATCGCAAGCGAAGCCAAATTGGCATCCAAATGTGCCGTAAACTCCCCGTTTTCTATGCCTTCCCGGAGCAGCCGCTCAAAACCGAGGCGGAAGGCTTCGCGTTTTTGCAAAATCAGCTCCAGCTTCTCACCACTTAAATTTTTCATCTCCCGGAAAAAGATAATCGCCTTTGCTTTTTCCGTTTTGATGCTCTCAAGCAGCATCAACACAAGTGCATGCAGCTTCTCCTTGCACGGTTTATCCTCAGCCATGATCGCCGCCTGTTTTTCCAAAAGTTTTGTAATATAGTCCAAATGGATGTCCATCAGGAGCTGTTCTTTGCTGGAAAAATAATAGTAAAACGTACCCTTCGTCGCGCCGATGCTGTCGACGATGTCCTGGATCGACGTTTCCGTGAAGCCTTTTTGTTCAAATAAGCGTATGCTGTGTTCCGTAATTTTCGTTTTCATACCCGATCCTCTCAATCGTTATTATTATTATTTAGAAAATTATACCATACGCCAGGCTCCACGTTCCCGTCCTTATTCCATCACCTTTTTCTCTTCTTCACGCAGCTTGCGGCGTAAAATTTTCCCGACATTCGTTTTCGGCAGCGCATTCCGGAATTCGATGATTTTCGGGCGTTTGTAAGGGGCGAGATGGGCGCTGCAAAATTCTTTCAACGCTTCTTCCGAGAGCTCGTGCCCTTCTTTTAACACAACATACGCCTTGACCGTTTCGCCGCGGTACGGGTCCGGCACGCCGATTACCACCGCTTCCTTGACGGCGGGATGGGCATACAGCACTTCTTCGACATCGCGCGGATAAACATTGTATCCGCTCGCAATGATCATGTCTTTTTTGCGGTCGACGATATAAACGTACCCCTCTTCATCCATTTTCGCGATATCGCCGGTGTACAGCCAGCCGTCCCGGAGCGCTTCCGCCGTTTCTTCCGGCATGTTCCAATAGCCTTTCATCACCTGCGGGCCTTTTACGATCAGCTCACCGGTTTCGCCCGGCTTCAATTCTTCCATGCCTGTTGCCACATCGACAATTTTATAATCGGTCGACGGCAGCCCGACCCCGATGCTGCCCGGTTTCCGCCTTCCGAAAACGGGATTGCAGTGCGTAACCGGTGATGCTTCTGAGAGCCCGTATCCTTCGACAATGACGGCGCCCGTTTTTTCTTCAAACTCCCGCAAAAGCCCCATCGGCATCGGCGCGCTTCCGCTATTGCACGTTTTAATGGAATGGATGCCGTATTCCATTGCTTTCGGGTGGTTTGTGATCGCGATATACATCGTTGGAACGCCCGGAAAGTATGTCGGCTGCGTTTCTTTGATCGTCTTGAGCACTTCCTCCAGCTCGAATCTCGGCAGCATGATCGATTCTGCACCGGTATAAACCGCATAATTCATCGCGCAAGTCATCCCGAACACATGAAAAAGCGGAATGACGGTCAGTACGCGTTCTTTCCCGGGCTCAATGACCGGTTTAAAATATTCAGAAGTCTGGATCAAATTGGCAAGGAGGTTCCTGTGGGTCAGCATCGCCCCCTTTGACCGGCCGGTTGTGCCGCCGGTGTACTGTAGCACGGCCACATCATGTTCCGGGTCAAACCTGGGAGGCGTAAAATCCCCGCCCGATTGCAAAAATGCATCAAATAATTCGCCTTCTTCCAATGGTACGGGAGCCGGCTTTAAGCTGGCCACAACCACATTTTTCAGCGCTGTCTCCGCCCGGACGGCTTTTACTTTCGGATACACATCATCCAGCACAACCATCGTTTCCGCACCCGAGTCGTTTAAAATATGCTTGATTTCAGGTTCGACGTACATCGGGTTGACCTGGGTGATTATGGCGCCTGCGGTGAGCGTCCCGTAATAGGCCACTACATATTGCGGGCAGTTCGGCAGCATGATTGCCACCCGTTCGCCTTTTTTAACCCCTTTTTGCTGGAGGGCGGAAGCAAAAGCAAGCGATGCCTTATAAAGGTCGGTGTATGTCATTTTTCTGCCGTAAAAAGAAATGGCATTTTGGTCCGGGAACTTTTGGGCTGTGTATGCAAGTATTTGGTGCAACGGATAATCCGGCACTTCAATTTCTTTCGGGATCTCATCCTGATAAACAGCGTGCCACACTTTGTTTTCCACTCCAAATCCTCCCTGTTTTTGTTTTATTTGAATCCCGCAAAATATGCGGGGATTTAGCATAAACGTGTTTTCTACAGCACATGCATACCGCCGTCGACGAGGAGCACATCCCCCGTGACATAATCCGAAGCGGCGGAAGCAAGGAATACGGCGGCGCCTTTCAAATCGTGGTCATAGCCGAACCGTTTCAGCGGCGTGGCCTCCAAAATCGGGTCTTTCCCGCGCTCGATGATGACCCGGGCCATTTTGGTCGGGAAAAATCCTGGGGCGATCGCGTTGACGTTGATGCCGTACCTTCCCCATTTTGCGGCCAAATCTTTTGTAAACGTAATGATCGCGCCTTTGCTCGTGTTGTAGCCAATCGTATCCATAATGCGCGGATCGACCCCGCCAAGCCCGGCGACAGAGGAAATGTTAATGATTTTGCCGTGCCCCTGTTTGATCATCACTTTCCCAGCCGCCTGGCTCATATGGAAAGTACCGGTCACATTGACATTCATCACTTTTTCCCAGGCTTCTGCCGGCATTTCTTCCGCAGGTGCCCCCCATGTCGCCCCACTGTTATTGACGAGGATGTCGATTTTTCCGAACTTCTTGACCGTCTCCTCCACAACCCGGTCGACCTGGGCGCGGTTCGTGACATCGCACTCAAGCGCGAGCGTTTTGGCGCCAAGTGCTTCAATCCGGCCTGCCGCTTCTTCACATACCGCTTTTTTACGCGAACAGAGCACAACATCCGCCCCCGCTTCCGCAAAAGCTGTCGCGATCTGTTCGCCAAGCCCCCTGCCGCCGCCTGTCACGATCGCAGTTTTTCCTTTTAAACTAAACAATTCGAACACGTTCATGGGCCGCACTTCCCCCTTCTTGGTATTTTTTCAGCTCCAGCTTTGCAATCTGCGCAAGGTGCACTTCATCCGGCCCGTCCGCCAGCCGCAATGTACGGGCGTTTGCCCAATGTCTTGCAAGCGGGAAATCGGACGAAACGCCGGCTGCGCCGAACGCCTGGATTGCGCGGTCAATGACAGCCAGTGCCATCCGCGGTGCGACCGCTTTGATCATCGCAATTTCTTTTTTCGCTTCCTTGTTGCCGACCGTATCCATCATATACGCCGCTTTAAGCGTCAACAGCCGCGCCTGTTCAATTTCGATGCGGGACTCAGCCACCCACTGCTGGATGACGCCTTGTTTTGCGAGCGGCTTTCCAAACGGCGCACGATTTTGTATGCGCTTGCATAATTCTTCAAGCGCGCGCTCTGCTGCCCCGATCAGCCGCATGCAGTGGTGGATCCTGCCCGGGCCGAGCCTTCCCTGCGCAATCGCAAATCCTTTTCCTTCGCCCCAAATGATGTTCTCCGCCGGCACGCGCACATTTTCATATGTAATTTCGGCATGGCCGTGCGGTGCATCGTCATATCCAAAAACCGGCAGCATTCTCTCAATCTTCACCCCCGGCGTATCAAGCGGCACGAGAATCATAGACTGCTGCTCATGGCGCGGCGCATCTGGGCCGGTTTTCCCCATCACGATCGCGATTTTGCAGCGTGGATCGCCGGCCCCCGATGACCACCATTTCCGCCCATTAATGATATATTCATCGCCATCGCGCACAATGCTGCACGAAATATTGGTCGCATCCGAAGAAGCCACATCCGGCTCCGTCATCGAAAAACAGGAACGGATCTCCCCGTTTAAAAGCGGCTTCAGCCATTTCTCCTTCTGTTCTTCGCTCCCATAACGGACAAGCACTTCCATATTCCCGGTATCCGGGGCGTTGCAGTTAAATATTTCCGGCCCGATGAAAGACCTCCCCATGATTTCGCACAGCGGCGCATACTCCAGATTCGTAAGTCCCGCCCCGTACTCGCTGTCCGGCAAAAATAAATTCCACAATCCTTCTTTCTTCGCCTTTGCTTTCAGTTCTTCCATCACCGGCGGCACGGCCCATCTTGTTTCCTGCACATTCAGCTGCTCTTCAAAAACCTTTTCATTCGGGTACACATTCTCTTCCATAAAACGCTCAAGCTTTGAAATCAGTTCTTTCACTTTCGGCGAATAATCAAAATTCACACTGCCCATCCCCCTTTCGCTAACTAACCGGTTAGTATGTTATTTTAAGTATAAACGAAATCGTATGAAAATTTCAAGAAAAAGTGAAGCGGAGGCTGCCCGGCCTTTCCGCTTTTAAGAAGTTTTTCCCTTCAATTGTTCAATCAATGCATCTCCCAGTTCAATGGCCATTTCTGTCATCCAGTTGATTTCTTCCTTGCTTGCGTTGTCAAGATGGGTGCCGGACAGAACGGCGAAATTGCCCCTGAAATGCTTGCGGAGGCGGACGGCCACCTCTTCGGTGATATAAAATTCCTTATGGTTTTGCAGTTGGACTGTCTGCATCGGCTCAAGCCTTGCCCCGGCGGAAATCGTGCCGAGGTGCGGGCGGTCGCCGCCGGAGATCATGACGACAATGTCTTCGCCCATAAAACAGGCGTCCAAAACGAGATGGACGCGCCCCTTCGTTTTCTCGAGATGGATCATCGTTCCACCCTCCTGCTTTTCAACCCGTACCATCTTTTTTCTTCCGGCGCATGGATCCCGAACTGATCCATAACGCGGTACACAATATGGTTCACAATGTCATCAATCGTTTCCGGCTTGTTGTAAAACGCGGGCATCGGCGGAAAAATGACCGCCCCCATCCTGGAGAGGGCAAGCATGTTTTCCAGGTGGATATCGTTGAGCGGCGCTTCCCGCGTTAAAAGCAGCAGTCTTTTCCGTTCTTTTAACATCACATCGGCCGCGCGCGTAACAAGGTTATCGGTATACCCGATCCGGATCGAGGCCAGCGTTTTCATGCTGCATGGCGCCACGATCATGCCATCGACCTGGAATGAGCCGCTGGAAATCGCCGCCCCCAGATCTTTAAAAGAATAGACAACATCAGCCAGCTTTTCAACTTCTTTAATATGGTACGGGGTTTCCGTTTCGATATTGACCCTCGCCCATTTTGACATTACCAGATGCGTTTCCACACCTGCCTCTTTCAGCAATTTAAGCAGGCGGATGCCGAAAATCGCTCCCGTCGCACCCGTCATGCCCACAATGATTTTCATATGCTCCCCCGCCTTTTGCACAAAAAATGGATCGGTTGCCGGCCGGAGCCGGATCCATCGTTTTGAAATGATAGACTGTGTGGATGGCCGCGGATTTACAAAGCCCCCGCGGCCATCAACCCAGCCAAATGATAAAGTATATAACCGCTATACAGTCAATCTTTTTTCACAAATAGGTTCTCCCTGTACGGAGAGCGTTCATCAGGCGGTGTTTTTACTCGAATGACATTAAGCCCCGCAGCCCCAAAAAAACGGGCGCCGATGTTTATCGAAAAGCCCGTTCCGATGCGCGTAATGGATGCTGTGCTGGAGGGTCTGGAAGCAGTCAAACCGGCTGAAATCCAGCCCGGAAGACGAAATGGCCAGGCTCATGGAAGGGGAAATGCCGACCAGGATGGTTTTCGTGCCCATTAAAGCGGAGGCTGTGCCGATCTTCATCTACATCAAGCGCCGTCAAATCAAGCACCAAGTATTTCGCTTTATACTGCGGCAAATTGTTCAGCGTTTTTTCAATCAGTTCATCCGCGCGTTCGTCATCATATTGCCCGATTGAAGTCCGCCTACATTGATATTCGGATGTTCGCTCACAGAAAACCCACTCTATTTGGATCAGAATTGGTCATTTCATTATAGCGGCACGCTTTAGACGATTTTATCGAACATGCAAAAACGCGGAGGGCACTTGTGAGGTTCTGAAAAAGCAATTTTTAACCTTTAACAAATTAAAAGCGGCAAGATACCACAACAGATATCTTACCGCTTTTCTTTTGGCGGCCCGGCACGTGCCCGGCCGCCAAATTTTATTCCCCTAAATCCACATTATGGTACACTTGTTGGACGTCTTCCAAATCTTCCAGCGCATCGATCAACTTTTCAAATTTCGCCTGGTCTGCTTCAGAAAGCGTCACATAGTTTTGCGGCAGCATTGTCAGCTCGGCAACCGTAAATTCCGAGATACCGGCATTTTGGAAAGCTTCCTGGACAGCGTGGAACTGGTCCGGTTCGGCGTAAACAATGACGGCGCCATCTTCCTCAAACACATCGCGCACATCAATATCCGCTTCCAATAAAAGTTCGAGCACTTCATCCGCCGTTTTCCCTTCAACGCCGATCACCGCCGTTTTGTCAAACGCATAGGCAACCGAGCCGCTGACGCCCATATTGCCGCCGTTTTTCCCGAACGCGGCGCGCACTTCGGAAGCGGTGCGGTTCACGTTATTCGTCAACGTATCGACAATCACCATCGAACCGTTCGGGCCGAACCCTTCATAGCGCAGTTCGTCATAATTTTCATCCGACCCGCCTTTTGCTTTTTCAATCGCGCGGTCAATGATCGATTTCGGCACGCTGTATGTTTTCGCCCGTTCGAGGACCATTTTCAAAGCGCTGTTCGACACCGGATCCGGTTCCCCCTGCTTTGCCGCAACATAAATTTCGCGCCCGAATTTTGCATAAATACGGCTTGTGTTTGCATCCTTCGCCGCTTTTTTATCCTTTATATTATTCCATTTGCGTCCCATTGGGATCACTCACTTTCAAATAAAATTCAGTTTCATACCGTACTCATCCATTTTTGAATTATACACCAACCGGCCTGTGTTTTTCGAGCCTTTATTGTAGGATGTTAACAAAAAACAAATGTAAACTCTCTCTGCTTTCTGCCGATATGAAAGGTGGATGGGATAATTAGAATCCGCATCAAGGAGGTGGGATTTTTTGTTCAAACAACTAAGATGGAGAAACATAACGATCGGCGGCAAATATTTTGCAGCTATGCTGATGATGGCAGCGGCCTTTCTCACAGCTGTTGTGATCACGTCTATCTCTTTGGCAAATACAAGCCGCTTAATGGAAGGTGCCAAAGAAAGAAACAAAATGGCGATACAGGCGGGCACGCTTGTTAAGCTTTTTAATGAAAAATATACGATGATCCCGGAGTACATCATCCTTTCCCATGATAAGATGCTGACGGAATATTTAACGTACAGCAAGTCCTTTGTCCAAACGGCAAAACAGATCAAGCCGTATTTGTCAGGCCGGGAATTGGATACTTTTAACCAAATGATAGACGCGAACAACCGGCTTGACCAATACTTTTTCAGCAATGTCGTTCCGAACGTCCAGCAGATGAATACAAGCAAATTCCAAACCTTGTACACATCGACAAATCAATTGAAACTGAAAATGGCAAAACTTGGGGAAACATTGAAAACATCTGCAGATGAATCCAGTACAGCCTCATTGCAGAAGTCACAGAACAAGTTGCAACATGTCAAGTTGCTGCTCATCTTGTCTTCAGCAGGCTCCTTGTTCTTTTCCCTCATCTGCCTGATTCTTATCAGCTGGCGGATCAGCCATCATTTGAAAAACATTGTAAACCGCAGCAAAGAAGTCGCAAGTGGGAAACTTGATTCAGCCGAAATCACGTACGACGGCCGGGACGAAATCGGGCAACTCGCCGCTTCTATGAATGAAATGGGGGAAAATCTCCGGAACATGATTGCCGAAATTCGGACAGTCTCCGATGAAATCGACCGGCACAGCACAAATCTGTTTTCCTCGACCGAATCCTTGCATGAAGGGAGCGGCCAGATTGCCGTAACGATTGAAGAAATGGCGTCCGGGGCAGGCACCCAGGCTGAAAACGCTTCTTTCATTTCCCAAAGTGCGCAGACTTTCAATGAAGAATTGGCGGAGGCGCAAAGCCATAATGAAAAACTCGTTGGATTTTCCAATGAAGTGCTCGAAGCGTCCTCATCCGGAAATGCGCTCATGCAGATGTCTTTGCAGCAAATGCATACGATTACGGATACGTTCCGGCAATCGGTTGCCAATGTAAAACATTTGGAGGAACAGGCCCATGCGATTGCGAAAATCGTCGATGTCATTAAAGGCATTGCCGCTCAGACGAATTTGCTTTCGCTTAACGCATCCATCGAAGCCGCCCGTGCCGGTGAAGCAGGGAGCGGTTTTGCCGTTGTGGCGGAAGAAGTTCGAAAACTTGCGGACGGGGTGGCGCAGTCTGTCGGCGAAATTACTTCCATCGTGTTTTCCATTCAAGATGCGGCCGGAAAAATTGCATCGGATTTATCCGAAGGCTTTCAAGAAGTCCAAAAAGGTTCCGTGCAAATTGAAACGACCGGAAAACAGTTTGAAATCATTAAAGCCAAGGTGGAAGACATGGCCGAAAGAATCCAGGGAGTCTCCGCCGCTTTTTCCCATATTTTAGCGTCCAGCCAAAAAATGGGCGAATCGGTTGAACATATTGCCGCCGTGACCGAGGAATCCGCCGCGGGTGCTGAGGAAATTTCAGCTTCCGTATTGGAACAGCGCCATTCCATCGAATCGATCGCAGAAAGCGCCAAGACGCTTGCATCAATGGTGGAACAGATGAACAGCCTCGTCAGGAAATTTACGCTTTAAAGGGGGCCTACCGGGTGAAAAAATATTGGAAATTGATGGTGCTTCTTATCGTGTCGGCCTTGATTATCCCGGCTTGCTCCAATACGGCAGACAACACGAGCAACGGCCGGAAAGTCAAATTGATCAAAAATGAGGATCAAGTCTATGTCGGTTTTTTAATTGATACGTTAAAAGATGCACGCTGGTACAGGGATAAAAAATTATTCGAAAAACAAGTGAAAGATCTCGGAGGGGAAGTGAAAACGCTGGCTGCGAACGGGCTGGATGATGTGCAGATCGACCAGGCCAAATTGCTGATCGAAGAAGGTGTGGATATTTTGGTCGTCGTGCCCCATAATGCGGAGATCGCAGCCAAAATTGTCACGATGGCGCACAAATCCGGCGTAAAAGTTATATCATACGACCGCCTGATTGCAAATGCCAATGTCGATTATTATATTTCGTTTGACAATGAAAAAGTCGGGGAACTGCAGGCGAAGGAAATTTTGAAGCACCAGCCTGAAGGGAATTTTGCTTATGTCGGCGGCGCGGAATCCGACCATAATGCCATTCTGTTCCGGCAGGGGGCCATGAACGTGCTCAAGCCCCTGATCGATAAAGGAAAAGTGAAACTGGTGTACGATCAGTATACAAACGAATGGGATCCGGAAACGGCGAAAAAAAATATGCAGGCGCTTTTGAAAAAACGCGGAAACAAGATTGATGCGGTCATTGCCGCAAACGACGGGACGGCCGGCGGGGTGATTGAAGCACTTGATACAGCTGGCTTGGCCAGGAAAGTGCCGGTATCGGGCCAGGATGCGGAACTGCCGGCCATCCACCGCATTTTAAAAGGAACGCAAACAATGACCGTGTACAAACCGATTTCTAAAATTGCAACGGAGGCGGCAAAACTGGCCGTCCATGTGGCAGAAGGGAAAAAGGTAACCACTGACACTACCATAAACAACGGAAAAATCAATGTCCCTACGATTTTACTCGAACCGATTGCGGTCACAAAGCGCAATATTAAAGATACAGTGATCCAAGACAAATTTTATACCAAACAGGAAGTTTACCAATGAAAACGGGACCCCCGCTTTGATTTTCAAAGCCGGGGTTTTTGTTTGGAGGGAGTGGTTGCGGCACCATTTCGCCATGTTTCGGTCCAATTCCAACAAAACTTAGTACTTCATCTTGGTCCGGATACCTGACCACAAGGCAATAGCCAATCCGCCGAGCATATCCGCTATCAGATCGGTCATCGTATCTTTATTTCCGCTCCCCTGCAAGGTAGATCCGAAAAGCCGGTCTGCGGTAAATTCATACATTTCCCATAACACACCGCCCAAAGAAGCAAACCCGAGCACACATAAAAATACAAACCACGCGGAGATTTCCCTGCCCGCATTTCGCAGCACCAATCGTTCATATAAAGCCACTGCGGTAAACCCAAGAATGCATCCACTCACAAAGTGCATCAATGTGTCCCACCAGCCAAGGCCGTACCATCCCTGGATCGAGCCGAGATACTGGGAACCAATTAAAAAAAGAAAATAGGAAATGGTGATGGGCAAATGGAACCGAAACTTTGTAAACAGGTCAAGGACGAGGGGAACTGCGCCGCAAAGAACGCCGCTGATTGCCACCGCCGCCTTCCATGATTCCCCTGAAACATATTGTGTGGCGGCTAATATACCCATCCACACCACATAAGCCAAACTGATTCCGAGCACGATTTTCCGGTTCATGTTTTCCACTTTCCTTCTTAAACGTTTTGCTTCCTGATGCCAGTATAAACCGCAATTGCGATTCCGCCAAAAAGGCCTGCCAAAAGATCATACATGGTATCTGTATTTCCTCCGCGCTGCATCGTATGGGAGGCGATCACATCCCCCAAAAATTCATACACTTCCCAAAGCACGCTGGCAATGACGGCAAGAGACAGCACAAAAAGCATGGGAATCCACCGGGATACATTTCGCCTGGCTGTTTCCGGGATAAACATTTTATAGAGCGTAATGCCGACACAGGCCACAAATACGCCTTTATAAAAATGGACTGACGTATCCCACCACTTAAAACGGTCGTAAAAACCCCCGATCGAACCGAGGCCGATCGAGCAGAAAACAAATATGTACCAGCCAATGACCGTCGGCGTATTGATTCGGTTATTTTTCAAAAATAACAATCCGAGCGGCAGCGCACTTAACGCAATGCCGCCAAGTGCAATCACCCAGCGCAGGGAATCATGCTTGATAATGAAATAAATCATCAGTCCGGCCATTCCAATGATAAATACAACACTGAACAGTATAATGACAATGCGTTTCAATCTCCCACCCCATATCCTAATGATCCATGATTAAGATGCCCCGCTTTTCTAAATCCATTCATGGCTGGTAAAAAAAACAAATATCATCTTTTTATAAAGGTTCCGCTGAATCATTGCTATAATGATGGCAGTGCATATTCAAGTGAGGCGTGGTTGTGGAAAGTACATCATATTTTTTAATTAAATCTTCTCGTCATCTTCGTTTCTCTCCTTTTTGTTCAGTATTGGACAAGCCAGCCTAAACCGAATAAAAACGCGGTTAACATTTTGATTTGTTACTCTTTAACCGTTTCAATCTCCCTTTGCATGCTGATGCCGGTGACCATTCATGGCGGCATCATTTTCGACTTGCGATATATTCCGTTTGTAATCGATTGCTTATATGCGAATAGATTTACAAGATACTGGATGATCGTGCTTATGATCGGGCTGCGGTTATTTAAAGGGTTTGAGCACTCATGGTTTGCGATTTCTAACATCGTTTTGTTCTATATCGTGATCATGTTACTGAAGAAACAGTTTATGCAGCTGTCAATACCAAAGAAAATTTTACTGTCGACATCACTCATGATTGGGATAACAGTCTGGAGTATAATTGGTGTGAACCTATTCTTCCATTTGCCGATTACACTGCCTTTTTCTTCGCATATGTGGCGATCCAGTCAGACGGCATGTTTATCGTCGGCTATATGGTTGAACACATCCGGAAGCAGCACCTTGTCCTTCGCCGGTTGATCCGGATGGAAAAAATGGAAGTGGTCAGCCATTTGGCGGCAAGCATATCGCATGAAATCAGAAACCCGCTGACCGCAACACGCGGCTTTTTACAATTATTGATGGAATCCAAAGATATACCGGAAGACAAGAAAAAATACATATCGATTGCCGTAAGCGAGCTGGATCAGGCAGAAGGGATTATCCGGTATTACTTGACATTTGCAAAACCGACACCGGAAAAACTTGAAGTGTTGAATTTGGAAGAAGAGATTGAAAAGGCAATACGTATTCTGGAACCGCTCGCGAACATGAATGCTGTTGACATTCGCCCGCACTTACATTCCTGTAAGATGGTCGGCAATACGGGGTTCCTTCAGCAGATCCTCATCAATATTATGAAAAACGGCATTGAAGCGATGCCAAACGGGGGAGTCCTTTCCATTTATACAAAGCAGGACAGTTCCAAAGTCTCGATTATCATCGCAGATGAAGGTGTCGGCATGGATGAAGCGCAAAAAAGCAGGCTGGGGGAACCTTATTTCTCGACGAAAGAATCGAAAGGAACCGGACATGGCATGATGGTCGTTTTCCGCCTTGTGGAAACGATGAACGGAAGCGTTCAGGTGGACAGCGAAAAAAGAAAAGAAACGACCATTACACTTATTTTCCCTGCCCTTTCAGAAACAACGAAAAAAATCTTACTGCAGCCGCGACCGGGGATTCTTTTTAAGCCGGACTTTCACCAGGACTGCCGGGGATATATCCGGATCTGGAAAAATGATAAGCATCCAAGTTTACAAAATCCTTTTCACTGTTTAGAATAAAGCATTGCACATTTTCATGAAGAAATGAGGTGTTCTTTTGCCTTCCTCTGTCAAAACCTATCAGGATGACCCGGCTGTCCAAAGCAAACGGTGGGTCATTTTAATCGTTCTAAACTTATTTACTTTTATGTCCACGCTGGACGGCAGCATCGTCAATATTGCCCTGCCTTCCATATCCAAAAATTTGCACCTGGCGATTGCGGAATCGGAATGGGTCGTAACCGGCTATATGCTGACGATCTGCGCACTGATTCTATTTTTCGGGAAACTTGGCGATATGTTCGGCAAAATTAAGCTGTTTAAGCTCGGCTGCGTTATCTTTATTGCCGGCTCGCTGCTTTGCGGCCTCAGCCAATCGCTTTTTTCCCTCGTCGCTTCCCGGGTTGTCCAGGCCGTGGGAGCTTCGATGACGATGTCCACCAACCAGGGCATTATTACGGAAATTTTTCCCGCCACCGAACGCGGACGGGCGCTCGGTCTGATTGGAACATTTGTTTCCCTCGGAAGCATCGCGGGGCCGAGCATCGGCGGGTTTATCGTGTCGGGCTTGGGATGGCCGTATATTTTCTGGGTCAATGTACCGATCGGTTTGATTGCCATTATCCTCGGCTGGCTTTTTCTGCCGCGCGACCTCATCAAAACGCGGGCCAAACTCGATATTCCGGGAAGCCTTTTGTTTGCGGCAAGCATCGTTTTCATTTTTGCCGGCCTGCTGTTAAGCCAGCAGACAGGGTTTAGGGATCCACGCATCATTGCTGCGTTAATCGGCGGTGTGATCTTATTCTCCATTTTCTTATTCGTGGAATCCCGCAAAAAAGATCCGATGATGCAGCTTGAACTTTTCAAAAACCCGTTGTTTTCGCTCAGCATTTTTTGCGGCTTTCTTGTATTTGCCAGCAACTTCTGCTTTAACATCGTCTCGCCGTTTTATACGCAGGATATTTTGCATTTGACGCCGTCCGAGTCCGGGCTTGTGCTCATGCTGTTCCCGATCACGATGGTGGTCGTTGCGCCATTGAGCGGGGCATTGAGCGATAAAATCGGTTCCGAGCTGCTGACGTTTATCGGGCTGCTGTTAATGGTCGCAGCGCAGATCGGCCTTGCCAGCCTCCATCAGGGGAGCGCCGTCGCACTTGTATGTATGCTTACGGCCATGCTCGGCATCAGCAGCGGGCTGTTCCAATCCCCGAATAATTCGCTCGTCATGTCGACGGTCAAACGGACGCAGCTCGGCATTGCCGGCAGCATCAATGCGCTCGTCCGGAATGTCGGGATGGTCGTCGGGATTTCAATCGCCACAAGCACGCTGTTCGGCGTGATGAGCCACGAAGCCGGCCGCCGCGTTACCGCACTCATCCTGAACCGCCCCGATATTTTCATAGACGGCATGCATGTTGTCTTTATCGGGTCAGCGGGCATCTGCCTCCTCGGCGCCGTCCTGACAGGCTGGCGGCTTTTCCAGGCAAGAAAAAGAAAAGGGCAAACCCGGCAGACTGTTTAATGTGAAAGGGGCTGACCTCAAAGCCCCTTTTTAAGCGGAAATTTTTATCAGATGATCTTGAGTAAGCTTCTCAGATCCATTTCTTCGGGAAATTTTTCTCTAACGGTCGTGACATAGCTTCTCTGAACCGTTTCCTCGAGAAAATTTTCCTCTAACAGTCTTGACGAGGCTTCTCTGAACTATTTTTTCGGGAATATTTTCCTCTAACGATCCTGACAAAGCTTCTCTGAACCATTTCTTTCGGGAAAACTTTTCTCTAACGGAGCTGTCCCAAAAGTCGATAGATTGACCAGGGGACACCCCCTTTTTTAAAGTTATCTGAGAATGTTAATGATCGCGAAATTCACTCACTTCCCACACGCCGCGAGCCTCCTCGCTCGTCCCTCAAGCACACTGGATCTCTTATTACTCGCTTATCCCGCAGGAGTCTCGTAAACTTCGCGATCATCAACAGGTAATATACAGCGTAAAATTGGGACCCCATATGAAAAAATGTTATATGCCGCGCTTGCCCTGCTGCTTGTCTGGCAAATGTCAAATGAACCGGCAATTCAGGGCCCAAAGCTGAGCGGCTATTTACAATCTTAACATTTTTCGCTACGATAACATCAGTGACAATAAAAGAAGGGCTGATGTATGTTTTTTGGGCTGGATCCATCTTTGTTATTTATTTTAATCGCGTTTGGTTTTTGTGCAGCGTTTATTGATTCGGTTGTCGGAGGGGGCGGCCTCATTTCGCTGCCTGCCCTGATGTTTACCGGGCTTTCGCCTTCCGCGGCAGTTGCGACCAATAAATTGGCGGGCACTATGGGGTCTTTTACGAGCACATTCGTTTTTTACCGTTCCGGAAAACTCGATTTATCCTCGATTTATAAGCTGTTCCCGCTCACCTTTTTCGGCTCGATGCTGGGTGCTTATACGGTCCATCTGATCGACCCGGAAGTGCTGAAACCGCTCATGCTCGTGATGCTAGCGGCAGTCGGCATTTATACCATCATCAAAAAAGACTGGGGAAAGATCCTGACGTATAAAAAATTATCGGTCCGCCGCTATATTCTGTTTACGGTATTGATTTTCTTCATCGGGTTTTACGACGGATTCCTCGGCCCGGGCACCGGTTCGTTTTTAATGTTTGCTTTTCTGTTGATCGGATTTGATTTTTTAAAAGCGGCCGGAAACGCCAAGTTTTTGAACTTTGGAAGCAATATTGCGGCATTGATCATGTTCATATGTTTAGGCCAGATCCATTATGCTTATGGGATACCGATGGGGCTTGCACAAATCGCCGGTTCCGTTGTTGGATCAAAGTTTGCGATCAAACGGGGGAGCAACTACGTCCGGATTCTGTTCATTGCCGTAACGTTCCTGCTGCTGGCGAAAAATACGTATGATTATGTACATTCCTTTATTTTCGGCTAATAGAGGCAAAACTTCCGGCACTTTTGTGAACCGGGCTTCGTCCTGCATCCCGAGCCCGCAAACTTAACTTACTTGTGCCACGGGAAAAGCCCGGGAGATGCTGCTACCGCGCAATCTCCCCGGGCTTTTTTAAGCGGAGGTGATTTGAAATCAATACAGCTTGGCTCACTGTCTTCATCGGTGCGTTTTTTGAAGTATTTTGGGTCATCGGTTTAAAACATGCAGACAATATTTGGGAATGGATCGGCACACTGATTTCGATTGCGGCCAGTTTTTACGCACTGATTGCCGCAGGGAAAAAACTCCCGGTCGGAACGGTTTACGCCGCTTTTGTCGGTCTCGGCACTGCGGGAACGGTTTTTGCCGGCATAGTCTTTTTCGGTGAACCGTTCAGCCCTGTAAAAATCGTGCTGATTTTGATTTTACTGGCAGGCATTATCGGTTTAAGGCTTGTGGAAAACGAGAACAGCGAGGAAGGGGCGGATTCATAGTGGCTTGGTTTTCTTTACTTGTTGCAGGGATATGTGAAATGCTTGGTGTTGCCGCGATGAATATGCTGAACCGCCGCCGCAATTGGCAGTCTGTGTTGCTCATGGTCCTTGCTTTCGGTGGGAGTTTCCTATTTATGTCCCTCACCATGAAAACTTTGCCGATGGGAACGGCCTACGCCGTTTGGACCGGAATCGGCGCCGCGGGCGGAACAATTTTGGGCATGATTTTTTACGGCGAATCCAAAGACTGGAGAAGAATCGTCTTCATTACGATGATTTTAGGCGCGGCGGTCGGTTTGAAGCTGGTTTCGTGACACCGCCGCCCCTTGTTCATGAAGCCTTGCGTTTTTCTTTAAAAGACAAAATAAAAATCGTGCTGATAATCATGAGTGACCCGATACACTCAAAAAACCCTATTGAAACATGCAGCCATACGACAGAAAGAAAAGCGGCGGTCAGAGGCTCGGCTGTCGCAAGCACGCTCGTTTCCGCGGCGCTTAAATATTTCAGGCTCTCCAAATAGCAAAAAAATGCGGTCAGCGTCCCGAAAGCAATGACAAAGGCAATCGCCAAAAAAGCGGCCAGGGAAAATTCCCCCGCTGCCTGCCACGGCGGGTGGATAAAACTTAAGACGATTCCCCCGACCAGCATGCCCCACCCGACGGTTACAACCGACCCCCACTGCATGAGAAGTTTGTGCGGCTGGAGGGTGTAAAAAGTAGCGGCAAATGCGGTCAGCACTCCCCAGAAAAGCGCCCTGCCCGAAATGGAAAGGGTCGTAAAACTGCCGTGCGTCACAAGCAAAGACGTTCCGGCAAAAGCCAGCGCCACTGCCAGCAGCTGTTTCCGGTCCGGCATTTTTCTGAAGCGGGCAGCCAAGTAGCACGTCACGACGACAGGCTCAAGGCTTTGCAGGACCGTTGCCGTAGCCGCGTTGCCATATTTGATGGCCGAAAAATACGTGTATTGGACACCGAGCATACCAAATATAGCAAAACAGACAAGGCTCCTTCTTGCGGATGGATCCGCCCAAACCGCCCAGATGCGGGATTTTTCTTTTCTGTAGCAAACCCCGAGCAAGAGCACCCCGGATACAAGCAACCTCAAGACAGTTAACCATTGCATATGAACATGCAAGTGTTGGAACAAATACTGCGCAATAGTTCCGGAAACGCCCCACAGCACTGCTCCCGTTAAAACAAGCGCAATCCCCCTCGCCCTAAAAGAAGTGTTCTCCGATGCGGTATTCTGTATTACTTTTTCCATTACTCTCCCATCTTTTTCTAATTTTTATCAGAAAGCTATATTAGTATACAATCTTGTGATTGCGGAATCCTCCTGCTTTCCGCAAGACGCGAGCCTCCCCGCCCGGTACCTCAGCACAGGGGCGCTTATCTCGCAGAAGTCTCGAAATTAGCAATCATCAACGATAAAATGAAACGAATCCTATCAAAAATTTCCCCGGCTGACCAGACGGGCGGCAACCCCAAAATCATAAGGATCACCGCCCCGGCAAGCCAGTTCTTCGGCTTTCCGCTATCCATCCGTGCTTCCGACTTTTTTGTGCAGACGCGAATCACTTCTTCCGGAGTCATTTTCAAAACAGCCATATTTCCGCAGGCACCATGATTACATCATCCTGCCAGCCGAGAATCGGAATGAAATCCAGGATCAGTTCAACCGGGCGGCAGGCATCCAGCAAAAGCTATGGCATACCACATGACCCTTTCATCCTTGTATGCGAAGGAAAGAATGAAAATTTGTTTTTTCAAGGCCTGTGCCCAAACATTTCATCCGCTCCGCTGTTCCTGCCTGAAATTTTCGGCAACAGGACAACCGTCACTTCCCCAGTTACAACCAGTTTGTCGTTCGCGACTACTTCTGTGTTGACTTGATATTTTTTCGGATGGATTTCTGTGACGGTGCCAATGGCTTTGAGCGGCACGCCAAGCGGAGCCGGCTTTTTATAATCGACTTTTAAAGTGCTTGTGACAAATCTTGGCGGCTCCGTGCCGTCCCCCAATTCATTTCCGTTCTTCCTTTGCAAATACAACGAAGCAGAGCCGGCGCTGTGGCAGTCGATCAGCGATGCCAGCAGCCCGCCGTAAGCAAAATCGGGAATCCCCCCTGTATGTTCAGGCTGCAGTGTGTAAATGGTAATGGTTTTATCCCCAGCCAGCCCGTGCGGAAATGGTGGCCCTTTTCGTTCAACCGCCCGCAACCGTAACACGAGGCAAACGAATCCGGATAAAAATCCTGTACCGCCTTTGTGATTTTTTCCGCCATCCTCTCCCCCTCCGTTTTTTCATTGTTTTGTTTATACATAAAATTATAATATGCTTTCGGGTAATTGTACCATCCTTATAAGAATATTCGAAGCATTGCAGCCCGTAAAAAAACCCGCCGGAAAAGCTTCTCAGCGGGAACACACCTTAATCTATAAACGTCCTTTTTAGTTGTAGCACTTCTTCCTCACTTAAGCCGGTCACTTCTGCAATAAACGCCACATCCAACTGCTTTTGAATGGTTTTCCTTTGATCAAGCTGAAAACGGCAGTCGCGGTGCCTCAGTCGGATCAACGAATCTCTTGTTTGCGTATAGGCACTCTATCTAAAAATCACCGGAAAATTCTAATTTTATTCTTAATGAATAAAATTAATCATATGTTTTTCTATATGCGACCCTGCAAACCAAAGAGTATTGTAATCATTACCAGTTGATGCGCTGTTTAGAAAAAACGTGACTGCTTTTCTTGGCTTATGATCATTAGGAGCCTTCTAAGAAACAAAACGCCTCTCCTTTTCTTGGCTAATGGTTGGTGGCTATCTACCCCCATAACGGACTGTCTAGCGAATCGCCATGCACGGCGCATTAAAAAAACCATCAAGAATTCTTAATGGGTTTTCAAAAATATGCAGTTATATGGTAACAGGATTTTTTTGGAAACTCTCGGAATACAGGCTGTATGCCACGGTTTTCTTGTTGTCTTGCTTGAATACATCGATATGATCCTTGTGGCGATACACCATAAACCGGGCGTCCTTTTTCCCGATCTTCGCATCAATAATCAACGGCGTCCCGCTTTTTTCCGGAAGGACATAATATTTTTCCAAAAAAATCGCCTTGTTGAACTCGTTGATGACTTTACGTTTTTCGTCGCCTTCCAAATATTTTCCGTCGATGTTGACTGTCACATTTTCTTCATCAAGCTTCGGATGCACCTCAAATTTTCCGACAAACCAGTCTGCAACAAAAGTTGGAGGACAAGACACCAATAGTTTGACAATCGCAATCGCAAATATGCCGAGCACCCATGCCCACGTTGCCATTTTTCCCATCTCCGTTGTATATTTTTACATCCTTATTGTAAAACCAGTTAAAAACTGTTTCAATAGTGGAAACTCTGATATTTGTGACGATCATGTTACATTTTGTTGAATAAAAAAACTGCCTCCCTATTCGATAAGGAGACAGCAAGATGCTTATTCGGAATTCAAAACCAGTTATTTCTCCACGCCGGATATCCTTTCCACAATCTCCGCCAGCGCATCGCGGACCGGTGTAACCGGGCGGCCGAGCAATTTTTCAAAGTCGTTGCTCTCAACTTCGAGCGCGCCTTCACGGATGCCTTTCTGGATGTCAACCAGCATCGGGACAACCGCATTCGGAACGCCCGCTGCTTTCATGGCTTCGGCATATGCGGCGTCATCCACATGCTGCACCTGTACTTCTTTTCCTATAATCCCGCCAAGCACAGCGGCCAGTTCACCGTATGTCAACAGTTTTCCTGACAGCTCGTAAACCGTGTTTTCGTGCCCGCTGCCCGACAAGACCGCTGCCGCTGCTTCCGCATAATCGCGCTGCGGGGCCCAGCCGACTTTGCCTTTTCCGGCTGATGTTACCAATGGCGCGCCTGCCAAGACGCCTTGGACACTGCCGATTTCGTTTTCCAAATACCAGTTGTTGCGCAGGAAAGAATACGGGATGCCCGTTTTTAAAATCGCTTCTTCCGTCACTTTGTGCACCGGGGCAAGAAACATTTTGCTTTTCGCCGCATTCACAAGGCTTGTATATGCAATGAATCCGACCCCTGCCCGTTCAGCTGCTGCCACCGCGTTCGTGTGCTGCCGGATTCTTGTTTCGTTATCCCCGTCCGCAGAAATCATGAGCATCCGGTCGATCCCTTTAAAAGCTGTGTCCAATGTTTCCGGGTAATCGAAATCTCCGTGACGCACATCGACCCCCTTTTCCTTCAGCCCTTTTGCCTTCTCCGGATTGCGGACGCTCACCGCGAGCTGATCTGCCGGCACGGTTTTTAAGAGTATTTCCACCACTTTTGACCCAAGTTTCCCTGTTGCGCCCGTGACGAGTATTTTCATATCTGATCTGACTCCTCCTTTATCATCTTGTAACCATTTTAATTACAACATGTGTGGTTTGTCAAACTATCAATCCGGAGCCTGCCGCTTTGATCCCCTCAAAAAAACAGCTCAAAAATATGAGCGGCCTAACAAAGTATCAGGAGATGCCACTATGTGTCAACAGCTTTGAAATAAAAGTCCTGTCCAATTTCATCAAACAGTATAAATGAAGCATTTCATCACCTAAACTATTTTAACGCTATGATTCAGAGATGCCGGGGATGGAGATCAATCTATGCATACTCCGTTTGTCGGTAATTTTTAAAGTTGGAAAATACTTGCTCTCGCAATCCTAAAGTCAGCTGCCGAAAAAGAAAAATCCAACCCTCACCCACATATAATTGCTGTAAAATAAAATTAACAAGATTTCCTTGATCAGGAAGTGGTGAAAATGCCTGCCATCTTTTCATTCCTCATTCTTTTCGGCTTGCTGTCCGGAATGGTGCTTTTCCGAAAAAATTCCGTTCCGCAAAAAAGCGGCAAGAGATACAGCCATGAAACGATTTCGGTCATCATCCCGGCGAGAAATGAGGAAAAGCATTTGCCAGCATTATTGGAATCCTTATGGAGGCAAACAGTAAAACCGGATGAAATCATTGTCGTGGATGACCATTCCGAAGACCAGACAAAAGAAATAGCCGAGAGATGCGGCGCTGCCGTTTTTTTCGCGCCTGATCTTCCGGAAAGCTGGACGGGGAAAACTTGGGCCGTGTGGAACGGCTATTTGAGGTCAAGTGGAGATTTTTTGGTATTTTTGGATGCGGATATCCGCCTTGCTGAAAACGCCATTGCATCCCTCATCGCGGAACAAAAAAGACAGGGCGGCGTCATCTCCGTCGTTCCGTACCATCACACTGAAAAATTTCACGAAAAATTTGCGATGATCCTGAACTTATTGGGAATATTCGCGTTCACCTCGCCGTTTGAAAGGAAAAACCGGCAAAAAGGTCTTTATGGCGCCTGTATTGTAGCCACAAGAAAAGATTACGAAAAAATCGGCGGACACCAAAGCATCCACGCCGAAATGCTGGATGATCTCAATTTAGGTGCCCGGTTCCAAAATGCCGGGATCCGGGTCACAAATCTTATTGGCAGCGGGCTTGTCTCCTTCCGCATGTACCCGGACGGGATCAAAAGCGAACTGGAAGGTTTCGCAAAAGGCGCGGTATTGAGCACGTCCGCCATCCATTCTTTTACGCTCGCCGCCATTATTTTATGGATTCTTGGCCTGCTTTTATCCGAGCTCTGTTTCTTTTTGATCGGCACGCCCGGCTTTTTCCCTTTATGCGCAGGCTATCTCTTGTATGCAGCCCAAATCTATTTTTTCAACCGGCATGCGGGGAACTTCGGCATTCTCCACCCCGTTTGCCATTTTCTATCCACTATTTTTTCCCTTATTGTTGTCGGATACTCCCTTTACCAGGCTGTTTTTCGCAAAAAAGTGGTCTGGAAAGGCAGGTACATCCATGTCGGAAGGGGGCACAAATGATGACGCTTTTATTAACCGTGATCTGTTTTCTTTCCGGTTCTCTGATGTTTTCTTACTGGATCGGCTTTTTGTTGGAGATCAATATACGGGCAACGGGAGACGGGAATCCCGGTGCCGCGAATCTTTGGAAGGAAGCCGGGGCTGGATATGGGCTGCTCGGGATTGCGCTTGATTTTGGAAAAGGCTATTTGCCGGTATTCCTTATCATCCAATCCGGCGCCGTATCGGGATATGGGCTGGTTCCCGTTGCCCTTGCCCCTGTTTTCGGCCATGCCTTTTCCCCTTTTTTAAAAGGGAACGGCGGAAAAAGCCTTGCCGTCAGCTTCGGCGTTTGGAGCGCCTTGACGAAGTTCCGCGCATCGCTTACCTATGCCCTGATCCTTGCGTCCCTGTACGTTATCACGAAAATCATGAAAAAGGGTAAAAAAACCACAAGCAATGAAGATGGCATCCAAACGACCGTCGGGTTCCTGCTTTTGGCAGTTTATTTGTTTTGGAAACACTACCCCGGCTTTATCCATTGGATTTGGCTTGGCAACTTTTCCCTGCTTTTTTGGAAAAACAAACATGCCCTCGCCGAAAAGCTCAAACGCCCTTGATCCTTAAAAATTCCGGTCCAGCAATTTTCCCACTTGTTCTGCCACTTCCCGGGGCGGATAAGGCATGCCGTTTGACACCCACCATTCCACGATCCCTACAATGGCCGCACCAAAGAAATGGATGACGACATCTTTGCTTAACCCCTGATTTTTTTCTTCTGCCGCATCCACTTCCCCCTTTAACTCTTCGACAATTAATTGAAGAAACCTGGTACGGAAATAAGGGGCGCCTTTACTCTCCAGCATCGTTGAGAAGAATAAATAATTTTTTTCAAAGTAATCAAACCAGACCCATTCCCCATCGGTGAAACTCATATCGGCTGTGTCCTCGCACAGCTTCCGTAGCATGTCAATATGTTCTTCAATGAGCTTGTCGAGCAGATCAAATTTATCCACGTAATGAAGATAAATGGTTCCCCGGTTTACATCCGCTCTGTCGGCAATATCCTGAATGGTAATGTCATCAAAATTTTTTTCAGCCATCAGTTCAATTAAAGCATTTTTAATCGCTGCCTGGGATTTCAGGACTCTTCTATCCACGATTTCGCCACCTAACTTTCCTAGAGTTTATCAACAATTTCGATTTATTTGTGCAATAATCAACAAATTCTATCATTTTAACCATTGAAAGTTTTCCTGTTCCTTTTATAATTATAAACAGATGTTGATTAATCAATCAATATTGATTTTTTGTAAGGAGGAAATTGCAAATGGCATCATTAAAAGATAAAGTTGTCATCATTGCCGGCGCCTCAAGCGGTATCGGTGAAGCCACTGCTCGCCGTCTGGCAACAGAAGGCTCCAAACTTGTAATCGGTGCACGCCGTGTGGAGCGGTTAAAACAATTGGCTGAGTCTTTGCAGGATGCGGAAATCTATTATCAAGCAGCCGACGTAACCAAACCGGAAGATATGGAAGCCCTCGCTAAACTGGCGATGGACAAGTTCGGCCGCATTGATGTCATGTTTAATAATGCGGGGATTATGCCGACTGCCAATTTAAGCGAGCTCCGCCGCAATGAATGGCGGCAAATGCTGGACATCAACATCATGGGTGTGCTGAACGGTATCGCCGCTGTACTGCCGATCATGAAAAAACAGCAATCCGGCCATATTATTGCGACCGATTCCGTAGCCGGGCACCTCGTTTATCCGGGATCCGCTGTTTACTGCGGCACTAAGTTTGCCGTCCGCGCGATCATGGAAGGGCTGCGCCAGGAAGAAAGGGAAAATAACATCCGGTCAACGATTATTTCACCAGGCGCAGTCGATACCGAACTTTATACAACGATTAATGACCCTAAAAATCGTGAACGGGTAAAAAATAACCAACGTACGCCCGGGTTCGGACTTACTTCAGAACAAGTTGCGGATGCCGTCGCCTATGCCATCGGTACACCGGAAAATGTCGCCATCAGTGAAATATTAATCCGCCCGACGAAGCAAGTTCTTTGATCACTAAAAAGGAAAGGATGTTTAAAATGGCATTTCAAAAGCAAACGGCCGGACGCGAATTGCTTGGGGATTTTGCCCCTAAATTTGCAGAGTTGAATGATGATGTGCTGTTCGGCCAAGTCTGGTCGCGTGAAGCCGAACTCTCCGCCCGCGACCGCAGTTTAATCACAGTCGCCTGCCTGATCTCGGGCGGTAACTTTGAACAATTAAAAGTTCACTTAAACAAAGCAAAGGAAAATGGCGTCACCAAAGCAGAAATAGCAGAAGCCATTACCCATTTAGCCTTTTATACCGGCTGGCCGAAAGCCTGGTCCGCCTTCAATCTGGCGAAGGAAATTTACGCGGAAGACTGAGTAAAGCGCCGATACAACTGGTTAACTTCCTGTTCAGCATACCTTGAAAAAGAAGGTATGCTTTTTATGAATAAAAGCGAATGATTTTATACGATGTTTTTCTAAACGAAACAGCTCCCCGATCCTTTCCGGGCAATGAATTACAGCGATAAATGAAGAGACAATATGATGAAAAAACGAATCCCATTTGCCTCTCTGTTTGCCCGTCATTTACTGAATAGTTTTACATTATTGAAAAGCGAGGAATCATCAAATGGAATATGTGAAACTTGGAAATACAGGCCTGGACGTATCCCGGCTTTGCCTCGGCTGTATGAGCTTCGGTGTAGCTGAACGGTGGATTCATAAATGGGTGCTCGATGAAGAACACAGCCGCCCGATTATAAAAAAAGCCCTTGAGCTTGGCATCAATTTTTTTGATACGGCGAATGTGTATTCAATGGGGACAAGCGAGGAAATCCTTGGGAGGGCACTGAAGGATTATGCCAATCGTGATGAAATTGTCATTGCAACAAAGGTACATCAACGAATGCATGAAGGTCCCAATGGCGCAGGGCTCTCCCGTAAGGCGATCATGAGCGAAATCGATAAAAGCCTGAAGCAGCTCGGAACCGATTATGTAGACCTTTATATCATCCACCGCTGGGATTACAATACCCCGATTGAAGAAACGATGGAAGCTTTGCATGATGTGGTGAAGGCGGGAAAGACAAGGTATATTGGCGCTTCTTCCATGGCGGCATGGCAGTTCCAAAAGGCATTGCACGTGGCAGAGAAAAACGGCTGGACCCGGTTTGTGTCCATGCAAAATCATTACAACCTTATTTATCGCGAAGAAGAGCGGGAAATGATGCCGCTTTGCAAAGAAGAAAAAATAGCGGTGACACCGTACAGCCCGCTCGCATCCGGAAGATTGACGCGTGATTGGTCGGAAACAACACTTCGTTCCGAAACAGACGAAGTCCAGAAAATGAAATACGATAAGACCTCTGATGCAGATCGGCTGGTCGTGGAACGGGTTGCCTCACTCGCTGAAAAACGCGGCGTTCCCCGCATTCATATCTCCCTTGCCTGGCTGTTGCAAAAAGAACCGGTAACCGCCCCTATAATTGGTGCGACGAAAATCTCTCATCTCGAGGATGCCGTAGGGGCGCTCTCGGTTAAGTTAACGCCTGAAGAAATGGCATTTCTCGAAGAGCCGTATGTACCGCATCAAATCGTAGGGTTTCGTTAATCTTAGTCCAGAGGCAGCTGATGAGAATGATCGTTTGTAATACAATTTACTGACAATCGGGAGGATTTATAATGGAATACCGCACAGTAGGAAAAACAGGCATTAAAGTTTCAAATTTATGTTTCGGCACGATGTCTTTCGGCGGAAACGCAGATGAAGAAACATCAAAAGCCATGTATCAACGATGCCGGGAAGCCGGCATCAACTTCTTCGATACAGCCGATGTTTACAACGGGGGGCGCGCCGAGGAAATTTTAGGAGAATGCATCGCGCATGAACGCGACCAGATCGTGCTGACGACGAAAGTGTTTTGGCCGACAGGTGCCGATGTGAATGCACAGGGCTTATCCCGGCGCCACATCATACAAGGGGTTGAAGCCAGCCTGAAACGCTTAAAAACGGATTATATTGATTTTTATTTTGTCCATGATTTTGATGAGAACACGCCAATGGAAGAAACACTAAGGGCACTTGATGACCTGCAACGGCAGGGCAAAATTCTCTATCCCGCTGTCAGCAACTGGGCGGCCTGGCAAATCAGCAAGGCATTAGGGATTTCCGCAAAAGAACAGCTGGCGCGCTTTGAACTGATCCAGCCGATGTATAATCTTGTAAAACGCCAGGCTGAAGTGGAAATATTGCCGATGGCCAGGTCTGAACAAATAGGCGTCATTACGTACAGCCCGCTTGGCGCCGGTTTATTAACCGGTAAATACGGGGTCAACAAACGTCCTGAACACGGCCGGATTATAGAAGATGCCCGCTACCGTGACCGTTACGGCGCCGAAGAAGATTTTGTGACGGCTGAAAAGTTCACCCGCTATGCACAGGAACATGATGTGAAACCTGCAACATTAGCGGTTGCCTGGGTCATGGCGAATCCCGCTGTGACAGCCCCGATCATCGGCGCGCGTCATGTAAGCCAATTGGAAGATTCATTAGCAGCTGCCGATTTTAACATGACTCCGGAAATGTATACCGAAATTTCCGGTTTGTCACGCACCCCTGCCCCGGCAACAGACCGGACAGAGGTACTAACCGGGAAATGGAGATAAGCAATACTTATTAAAAGGGAAAAGATGATAAAATCTGATTTAAAGGGATCCAGCTTTAATGGCTGCATCATGGATCATACCAATTTCAACAGCTCAGATTTATCTGGAGTGTGTTTTGGTAATCAAATTTTCAGAGGAACCATTTTTAAACATACCGGATTAAAGGGAACCTCATTTAGAAATGCGACATTCTACAATGTTTCCTTCAAAACTGATGTAAAAAAAGCTGTTTTTGATGGGGCGAAGATGGATAAATTAACATATGCGCTTTTAAAGGGATATAAAGCAAATTTGAAAAATGTTACATTGATTTAAAATCGACAAGCATTAAAAGCACTATGGCTAGAGATATAAAAATGCTTAAATGAATTTAGATGGAAAAACCTGAGCACCGAAATTTCGGTGTTTTTTTATGCCTTTGGTTTTAGAAAAGGTGATTGCTTCTTAAATTTCTGATTTATGATTTGTATCCGCCTGAGAAGTCAAGCTTTCAAATAGTCGGTATATTCCCCATAATGGTAAAAATTAATATCCCGATTCCGCAAAAGTAATCTTCTTTATTGTAAATTATAAGCGGCCAATATTACCCACCTGCATCTCCCTAAAGAGTCTTGTAATCGCTTTTTTATACGCCTACAATTTCTCCAACCATGGTTTTTCCATTTGTCTAGGCTCCCAACGTGTATCTGTTACTTCATTGGCTTCATTCTTTTCCAAGCACCTCAAATTCGAATGAATCATCCCCCTCTTGTCCTTTTACAGCCGGAAATTTACAAATCTTCCCATACCCTTTAAGAAATGGGAGCCTAAAATGGTTACAAGCAATAGCGTTATTTTAGCAGACGCCTGATGAGGTAAATATGTGCTATTCCCAAATAAAAAAGGAAAGGGTAAACAATGGCGGAATAAAGGATTTTCCAATGATGGTAATTCAGCATACCGGCCTTAACAGCCAACCATTCATAAAACGTCCAGAAGGCCGTCATATAAACATAATAAAAAGCTTTTGACATGAAACCTTTGTGAAAAGGGTAGGCATTAATGATCAAAACGCCTGCCCCATACATTCCAAAGATCACGAAAAGTTGCATCCATTGAATAGGCGCATGAAAATAACCATACCAATCTAATTTTTTTATTAGAAATAATTCCAATAAAAGCTCGATAATCATATAAAATAATCCGGTCGCATGCACTTCAATTTTGCTGATTCTTTTCGGCACAAAGTAAGCTCCAATATTGAACAGCAGGAATGATAAAATCAGAAATGAATAAGTCAGTAAATGATTAGACATATTTCAGCCTCCATGATTGTTTACTTCTAATGGTTTCCACTAGGCAGCCGAACCATACTGAGAAAAACGTTTAAAGCGGCGAACCGGTTATTTTTTTGGCAGAACCTTTAGCGCTGTCGGGACTTCTTTAAGAAAAATATTGACTTTAGAAACCGGGTATTTATTATTCCCGTTGTACTTACGAAGTATAACTGAATCATGGTGGAGGCACTCTAATGAAAAAAATGAATTAGTCCGTTTTTCTGATGCATTATACCTTTACTTCCGGGCCTGGCAGACGGTCCAAAGCTTGGATATGCCATGATGGAAGACATCAGGACATTTAGCGGAACCCCATGGAACCGGGGACATTGTATGGTGCGATCGCGCAGTTAAAAAAAAACAAGGATGTATCAAAGCGCTTCCAACGAGAGAAAGGCGCCGCCCGTTCCGGATAATGGGCGAAGGCGTGGAAGCTCTTCGTGAACAAGTTTTAACCCTGGAAAAGGTGGCTCTTGTCGGGGAAAAGAGATTGGCGGCATTGGAGGGCTATTAATGCGCTGGTTATGACGTCTTTATCCCCGTGCATGGCGTGATCGGTACGAGGAAGGATGTTTTATAAGGTTTTAGGATCCCGCGTAAAAAAGCAAGGCGAACTCGCCATTCAATGAGATTGGCGAGTTTTTCTGTATAAACCCGATTTAGATATAGCATGAGCTTCAAAATTTATACAAAAGCAGGCGCATCATATTTCTGAAATTCGGAATGAAATACATGAAACGAAAAAGCAGGCGGGATTTCAGAGGAAGCTTGCGGATGTACTTTGTCCCCATGACAGAGACATTCGCCATTCTTTTCATGTCAGGATTGAGTTTATCGGAATCCCCAATATGGTCAACTGCCCATTTATGTTCGGCACCTGTTGTTTCATGTAAGTTTTTCTTTCCGGCATGTACCGCAAATGTATTCATCACATCAAACGCAATTTGCCCATTGGAGAAGTGATCTGTCAGCCGGTTCAGCAAGGTTTTGACTTCCGTTTCTGTAAGATACTCCAGCATCCCTTCCGCAATAATCATCACAGGATTATTGTCCGGAATGTTTTCCAACCAACCCGGATCGGTAACGGAAGACGGAACCATTTCATATCCGGGTTGATTGGAAAAGAATTTTTTGCGGATTTCAATCACTTCCGGATAATCGATGTCAAACCAGCGGACAGTTGATGGCGGGTGAATCCTTGAAATTCTTGTATCCAACCCGCAGCCAAGATTCAATACCGTTGCATTTGGATTGGTTTTAAGGAATTTTTGCAGCCATACATCAAATTGTTTCGCCCTGGCGACCATGATCTCATTGCCAAAATCCTTTAGCTTTTCAAAATCATAGTCAATCATGCCCAATATTTCTTCTGCTTTTTGATCATGTAAAATCGGGTGTTTTAATCGGTTGTCCAAAGCTTTTGCATACAAAGTAATTAGCAACGTTTCTTTTTCTTCATGTAAATGAATTTTGTGATTTTTGTCAGCCATGGGTATTTTTTCCTTCTCTTCAATCCCCTATCTTTTTTAACAATACATTCGTTTTATGGAGTGCAAATTTTAAATCGAGCTTCTCCTCGTCACTTAGCTTCGCCAAATGATTGCTGAAGTTTTCGTATACCTTTAACCATTTCTTATCTTGGATTTCCCTGCCTTTTTGCGTTAATGAAACCAATACGGCACGTTTATCCCCCGGATCAGACTCTTTCACGAGATAACCGTCCATTTCTAAATCCTTTATGATTTTTGTCAGCTGTTGCTTTGCAATCCCCAGCCCGGTGCTGATGTCTTTTAGATTCAAAGGCTTTTTTTGCATGTACATAAATTCAATGACATGGTTCTGCATATGCGATAATTCTGTCGCATCCATGTTTAATTCGCTGAAACTGCGGAATACATTTGGAATTAAAGCAATGTATTCATTTGCAATTTCTTCAATCATGCCCTTCACCTCTTCTATTAGTAATAATATTATTACTAAATGTGGTTAAAATCAATATATATTTTAATAAAATGTAAATTTATATTTACCAAATCTATTTAAGAAGTGGATAAGAGCGCGTTAAGATCTTCCTGTTAAGATGGTGTCGTCAACGAAAGAGATGGAAATCGGGATGGTTCCCGGATGGTCTCAAAAAACAAGGAAGGTAAACATGTTTTTGGCATTGAAAGAATTCAAGCATTCAAAACTTCGATACACTTTGATCATCCTCATTATGATTGCCATATTTTTGGTGTTTTTCGTTACCGGTTTGGCGAACGGGCTGGCGTTTGGTGACAGTTCTTCAATCCGGAATTTAAAGGCGGATGATCTTGTCCTGAATACAGATGCGGACGGGGTGATCGTAAAATCGGAATTGACAGCGGAACGAGCCGGCTACAAGTCTGGATTCGGAACGGGTAGGCCAGTTCAATCCGAATGGACTGGTGGCAAGGGTAAAAGCCCATATTTCAAGGTATGAGCGATTAACAAATCGAAAAAAAGAACTAGATGAGATCCGGGTGGGTCATAAAAGAAAAAAGGGGTGCCGCAAAAGTCGGTAAATAGACCAGGGATACCCCCTTTTTTGCTGATGATCATTGCTAAAGGGATGTGAAATTTGTGCTATTCATATATTTAAATCCCGTTTCTGGTAAAAGAAATAGGTCGATACAGAAAAAGCAGCAACGAGAAGAAGCGTAAGTACCACCTCAATGACATTTAGGCCGTCCCCGTTCACAATATCTTGATAAGGAAAATATTTAAAGGGAGAAAGAATATTTAACGCGTCAAGGTGATCGGCCAAATTTGTGATTTCATTGATCACGAACGAGCCAAACAAGATTGCAGCAGCAATTGATCCTGAAGCTTTTGGATTTTTCATCACAGCCGAAAGCATCGCTCCAAGCGTTAGAAATACCAGCTGGATGATCAACATACTCAAAAGAAACAGGACGATTTCTCCCGTAATATCTTTTCCCTTATTATAAGCTGAAACCAATAGGATCGAGGAAACTAAGGTAACAAGATTGATGATGATTACATTCACCAGCGCGGCAAAAAGCTTTGCGGTGATAACGGTGTTTCTTGATACCGGCTTTACCATCAGGAACTCCGTCGTTTTATCACGCTCTTCTTTTGCAATAATACCGCTTCCCAGCAGCACAGCATGGACCGCAGCCGCGAGTTCAATATACAGAAAAAGGAATGCGTAGAAACCGCCCATCGATGTCACATCAAAGGACGACATCCCAAATAGCGCCTTCATGGAATGCGGTAGCTTGTTTAAAGCTTCGCTTGCGGCCCCTCCGGAAGAATAAGTCGTATACTTGGTCATTCCACTGAGAATCCCGAGAAACATACAAATACTCCAGATGAGCAATGCTTTCAGGGTTGCCTTCATTTCCATTAAAAAAATATTCATTGTCAGGCTCCTCCTCATGCATGCGTTTCAGTTTACCGCATGGATATCCTTTTTGGTATAAATAACGTAGCTAGCTGCGATTGCAATCAGAAAAATGGCCGCCCCTGTAATGAGATATGAAAACTCATACGCTGTATGATTTATGATATAAGCCGTATTAAAGTAATTGAAAGGCGACAGATAGCGGACGAGTTTCTCGTTTTTCCCGGTCGAAATCAGCACTCCGATAATATAAAACCCGAAAACAACACCAAGTGAAATGGGAAGTGCCGACCGGAGTTTATTGAAGAACACCGATATGAACATCCCGATTGCAAAAAAGATAAGCTGCATAAATAATAGGGTTAAATTGATCAAAAAGAAAGTTTTCTCATCATAACTTCCTGTATTTACAAGCCGGACCAGGATGGATAAAGCTGCATAAAATACGATATCCGTAACCAGAAGCATCGTGATCGAGGCCAAAAGTTTGGCGCTGACAATGGCCGGACGTGAAACGGGTTTGACAAGCAAAAAATCTGCTGTCCGCTCCCGTGATTCTTTCGACAAAATCGAAATTCCGACATGCATACCTTGGATCGCGCCGCACAACAAAATAAAGGAAAAAACCATCGAATAAAACCCCAATATAGATGAAAAATAGTCCAGATTTACGCCGAGCATGGCTCTTATCGCCGGCGGATACCCGGTCAGTAATTTTTTAAAATCCTCCGCATCTTTTGCCACCCCGGGATAAACGGAAAGAAATAGCGCAGCCAGTGCAATGATGGCGCATGCCCATAGAATGGTTGATTTTCTTAGAGACTTGAGTTCATGCCAATACATATTCATATCGCTCAATTCTCCTTTTCATAGTAATGCATGAAAATTTCTTCAAGGTCCGGTTCTCCGATGGAAATATTGGCGAGATCCATTTCTGCAATGATTTTGATCATGGCGTTCATATTACCCCTGTAGATGAAGTTTACGGCATTCCCCTTCACTTTAAAGTCACTCACACCATCCACATGCTGGATCTCTTGCGGAATCTTTGATTTCACTTCAATGCTGATTCTCTTGTAGTTGTTCTCCTGCAGCGTGCTGATTTTCTCCAGTTTAATAATCCGCCCTTCTTTGATAAAGGCAACCCGGTCGCATAATTTCTGGACTTCGGTCAGAATGTGCGAGGAAAAGAACACCGTTGCACCTTTTTTGTTCTCTTCCCTGATGAGTTCAAAAAACTTCTGCTGCATGAGCGGGTCAAGCCCACTTGTCGGTTCATCAAGGATGATGAGTTTCGGTTCGTGCAGCAGACCCTGTACAATCCCGACTTTTTTCTTATTGCCAAATGAAAGATCATTAATTTTCTTTTTCAGATTAAGGTCCATGATTTCCGCAAGTTCATGAATCCGTTTTGTGCAGTCTTTTTTATAAAAACTGGCTGAGTATTTGAGCAGGTCAATCACTCTCATGCTGTCGTAGTAAAATACTTCTGAAGGGAGATAGCCCAATTCTTTTCTGACTTCTGGATGTTCGAAACAACTTTTGCCGAAGATCGTTGCCTGACCGCTTGTGGGATGAATCAGACCAAGCAATGTCCGGATTGTTGTCGATTTTCCCGCGCCATTCGGGCCAATGAAACCGAAAATCTCGCCCTGTTCAACATTTAAATTCACATCAATGATCCCCCTAGACCTGCCATACTGTTTCGTAAGATTCTTGATTTCAATTACATTCATGCGTGGTTCCCCCTGAACTTTTATTTATAAAAAGCATTTTTAAGCAGTTCCATACAGTCCATCAATTCTTCGTATGAAGCTTCGATATTCGGATTTTCCAACGTTTGAAAATGATTGAACCAACCTTCAGACATCCAAACCAGCATTTTCAAGACTTTATTTGGATCCACACCGTCTTTAAATTTAGAAGCATCAATCCCGTCAATCGCAACCTTATTGCGGAAGCTTTCAATTTCTTTATCGCCCAGAAAGGCATTAATATCAGGTCTTACTTCTTCATCCTTTTCAAAAAACATACTTGTTAAAAAAGATAAAATAGCAGGGTGCTTTTTGATCACCTGCAATTTTATGTCACCCGCAAGCTTAATCCTGTCAAAGAAATCAGTGACGCCCGGGTCAAATTTTTCATTAATTCCTTTCATTATTGTGTCCCCACACAACCGGATTAAATAAAGGTATAAGTCTTTTTTGGTGCCAAAGTAATGAAAGATCATCGGCTTTGAAATGCCGGCTTCAGCAGCAATGTCGCTCACCGATGTTTTTTTATATCCGTTCTTTCCAAAAGCGGTAAGTGCGGCATCCACAATTTTGTTTTGCTTTTCTTCGGGCAAACTCAAAAATTTCTCCATCAAACCACCTCGAATAAATAAATTGACCGATTCGGTTTATGTTATTATAGATCCATAAACCGAATCGGTCAATAAAATACAGACAAAAATATTGAATCCATTTTGGTTGTTTTGTTTATTGTCTACAACTTTGATGAAAACACACCAATGGAAGAAACACGAAGGGCGCTCGATAACCTGGAAAGGCAGGGCAAAATGCTCTTACCCTGCTGTCAGCAACCGGAGGCAGGGCAAATCAGCATGGCATCAGGAATATCCGCTAAAAAACAGTCGGCCCGCTTAAAGATCATATTTCACGTTCGTAAGCCATTTAACAATCTCAGGATCGCGATGTGAAAAGAAGACGCTTTGCTTCGTATCCAATGCAGCAATCTTTTCCATATCCTCTTTGTCCAATTCAAAGTCAAAGATATTGAAGTTCTCAATGATTCTTTCCTTGTGGACAGACTTTGGAATCGCAACGACGCCTCTTTGTGTTAACCAGCGCAATATCACCTGGGCAACGGATTTGTTATGTTTTTCAGCCAGTGAAACCAGAACTTCATTTTGGAACATGTTATTTCTACCTTCAGCAAAAGGCCCCCATGACTCGATCTGAACATTGTACTCTTTCATCACTTTCTCGCTCTCGATTTGCTGGCAGAAAGGATGGGTCTCGATCTGGTTCACAGCAGGGACAACTTCGTTATGGGAGATCAAATCGACAAGGCGGTCCATCTGGAAGTTGCTGACGCCGATTGCCCGGATTTTCCCTTCCCGGTACAATTCCTCCATCGCACGCCAGGCGCCGTAATAATCATTAAACGGCTGGTGGATCAAATACAAATCCAAATAATCTAATTGCAGTTTTTCCAGAGATTTCGCAAATGCTTTCTTGGCGCTCTCATAACCGGCATCCTGAATCCAAAGTTTTGTCGTAACAAACAATTCCTTCCTCGGCACACCGCTCCGTTTAATGGCTCTGCCGACCGCTTCTTCATTCATATAAGCGGCAGCCGTGTCAATCAGGCGGTAACCCGTCATCAAGGCGTCATAAACGGCTTGTTCACATTGATCTGCATCCTCAATTTGATAAACCCCGAAACCAAGAATCGGCATTTCAACGCCATTGTTTAAAGTGACTTTTTGCATTTGAAATCCTCCTGTCTTTTAATGTGATGACGCATTTTGCAACTTTAACATCCGTGTGCTAGTATTAGCCTAGCACCTTCGAGCAACACGAAGTCAAGTGATTCAGAAAAATTTTTTCAAGGGGAGGGATTGCCATGTATACAGTGAAAGAAGTGGCCCAGCTGCTTGAATTGACTGAACATACTATCCGATATTATACAGATAAGGGCTTGGTCCCAAGCGTACAACGGGACAAAAACAATAACCGCCTTTTCGATGATGAATCCATCAATTGGCTTACAGGCGTAAAATATTTAAAACAATGCGGAATGTCCGTGAAAGACATCAAAACTTATGTAGATTTGTGTTTGGAAGGCGATGCTACGATTGAAGAACGCTATGAAATCATCCTGAAACAAAAAGAAATTGCGCTGCAACGGCTAGAAGAAGCGAAACGAACAGCTGAATATATGGAAGAAAAAGCGAAGCATTACCTTGATATTATCAATCATGTGATACCGGATGACACGAATCCCGGGAAATGGGAAAAAATGGAAAGATGATGATACATTCATAGAAAAGGGCTATCCCCCAAGCCCCGCCGACAAACACAATTTTTCCCGGCGGGGTTTTCTCTGCTTATATAACATTTTTTTAAATCTGCCGGGTTTACAAATTCCGCTCCAGTAAAATCCCGATTTGCTGCGCCATCACTTCCGGCGGATAAGGCATCCCATTCGTAATCCACCATTCCACGATCCCTACATATGACGATACAATGAATTGTAGAATGACATCTTCGTTTAATCCCTGGTTTTTTCCTTCTTTTACATTCACTTCATCCTTGAACTCTTCCATCAAAAACTCATGGAAACGGGTGCGGAAATGGCGCGCCCCTTTGCTCGCCATCATCGTTGAAAAGAATTGATAATGGCTTTCAATGTATTCGAACCATGGCAGATTCGCTTCATCATACTCCATTTCAGCTGTCGTTTCACAGATTCTTTTCATTTCGTGAATATGCTCTTCGATCAACTTATCGAGCAGATCATACTTATCTACGTAATGAAGATAAACGGTGCCCCGGCTGACATCCGCCCTGTCTGCAATATCCTGTATGGTCACGGCATCAAAACCTTTTTCAGCCATCAGTTCAATCAACGCTTTTTTAATCGCTTCCTGTGATTTGATTATTCTCCTGTCGACTTTCGGCATCTAAACATTCACCCTGCTTTATGAACAATTTTTATGGATTTGTTCATTAATAAACAATTTAAGCTCAATTAACAATTGTATACCTCTTATTTCTGTTTATAATTATAAACAAATGTTTAATAATATATCAATGTTCAACTTTCTCCTGAAAGGGTGATCCATTATGCAAAAACGTACATTAGGAAAAAGCGGGCTCGAAGTTTCGACAATCGGCCTTGGCTGCATGGGTATGAGCCATGGATATGGTCCGGCAGCAGATAAGAAAGAAATGATTTCGCTGATCCATGCAGCGATTGACCGCGGGGTGACTTTCTTTGATACCGCCGAAGTATACGGCCCGTATATCAATGAAGAACTGGTGGGCGAAGCACTTGCTCCTTACAAGGGAAAAGTCGTCATTGCCACCAAATTCGGCATCCAAATGAAAGATGGCAAGCAGGTACTTGACAGCAAACCGGAGACCATCAGAAAGTCCGTCGAAGGCTCGCTCAAACGGCTTCAGGTTGAAACGATTGACCTGTACTATCAGCATCGCGTTGACCCGGACGTGCCGATCGAGGAAGTGGCCGGCGTCATTCAAGATCTCATTAAAGAAGGAAAGATCCGGAATTGGGGGCTTTCTGAAGCAGGAGTGGAAACGATCCGCCGCGCACATGCGGTTCAGCCGGTCACTGCCGTCCAAAGCGAATACTCCATGATGTGGAGAAGCCCTGAAGAAGAACTGCTCCCTGCACTTGAGGAACTAGGGATCGGCTTTGTACCGTTCAGCCCGCTCGGAAAAGGCTTCCTTACCGGAACAATTCATAAAAATGCCACATTCGCGGAGTCTGACTTCCGCAGCATCGTCCCCCGCTTCCAACCGGAGAACATTGAAGCCAACCAGGTTTTGGTTGACCTCATCAAAAAGGTTGCAGCAAGCAAAAACGCAACGTCGGCCCAAATTGCGCTCGCATGGGTGCTTGCCCAAAAACCGTGGATTGTCCCGATTCCGGGCACGCGCAAACTGGAACGCCTTGAAGAAAATTTGGGCGCCGCAGACGTTGAGCTGACGCCTGAAGAACTGAAGGATCTGAACGATGTGCTTTCAAAAATCAAAATTTCGGGGGACCGCTATCAGGCAGGTTCGGATTATGCAAACCGGACGGGTAAATAATAAATGGCACAGTTTTTACTCTACTCTAGAACAAGTGAAAAGGGGTCATACCTTTTACGAATGTATTAATTCTTGGCGCAAACGGGTCCATTGCCCGCCATGCGATTGAATTATTCCTCAACGAAACTGATGCACAGCTGACGCTTTATTTGCGCAACGCAAAGAGGCTGCAGCATCTTGAGCCTAACCGCGTCCGCATTATCGAAGGCGATGTGTTGGATATTGAAAAACGAAAAGAAGCCATGATTGGGCAAGATGTGGTTTATGCCAATCTTGCCGGCAGATTGGAACAAATGGCAAAAACTGTTGTCAAAGCAATGGATACGACCGGCCTGAAACGTCTTATTTGGATCAGTTCGATGGGAATTTATGGTGAAGTCCCAGGAGAGCGGTACAGCAGTATCTTGGATCCATACGAACGTCAGCCGAGATCATTGAAGCCTCAGACCTCGACTATACAATTTTAAAGCCGGGATGGTTTACCAGCAAAGATGAAATCGGCTATGAAATTACCCGAAAAGGTGAGCCATTTAAAGGGCATGATGTGTCGCGTAAAAGTGTTGCAGACATGGTTGTGAAATTGGCTTTAAACCCGGAATTGGGGGTCCGCCAAAGCCTGGGGTTAGTAAACCAAATTCATAACTTTGGGTTTAATGCATGCGGCAACTTTGATTATCCAATAAAAATATACAATTTTATATGGATTGTTCATTAATATACAAATTACGGTTATTTAACAATTGTAAGCATACCAATTCTGCTTATAATTATGAACAGATGTTTAATTTTATATAAATGTTCATTTCAAAAAAAACAAACAAAAGAAGGGCTTATATGACGAATGTTTTAATTTTGGGCGCAAACGGCCGGATTTCACGTCTTGCAAGGGATCTTTTCCTGAAAGAAACCGACGTGAAGCTGACGCTTTATTTGCGCAATGCACACAGGCTGAAAATGGTTAATCCGGAACGGGAACGTATCATTGAAGGGGATGTCAATGATCTTGAAAAACTGAAAGAAGCGATGGCCGGGCAGGATGTCGTTTATTCTAACATAGGCTCAGATATTGTAAGAGCAACCAAAAATATTGTGGCAGCGATGGAAAAAACAAGTGTAAAAAGACTCATCGCGATTAATGCTTTAGGCATTTATGACGAAGTGCCGGGCAAGTTCGGGGAATGGAATAAAAGAATGTGCGGCAGCAACCTTTTTGAATTCCGAAAAGCGGCCGATATCATAGAAGCATCCGATCTTGATTACACCATTATCAGGGGAGCCTGGTTCACAAATAAAGACGAAGTGGATTATGAAATTACACAAAAAGGCGAGCCGTTCAAAGGAACAGAAATTTCCCGAAAAAGCATTGCCGCTTTTGTGGTGAAATTAGCCGTAACACCGGGATTGGAAGTCCGCCACAGTGTCGGCATCAATAAACCAAATACGGATGGCGACAAACCGGCTTTTTACTAAAAATCGCCGGAGGATCACGAACATGAAGAAACAGGAAAGCGGCTACCGGTGGGGCGTATTTGGGACCGTCTTACTGGCTTACTTTTTTATCATCAGCCAAAGAACAGCTCCTTGGCTGATCACGATTCTGCTTGTAACGGGCGGCAGAGGTTATTATCAGGAAGAAGGCAAACCGGCCCGCGAACTTCATACCGGGGATGTCGTCAAGATTGCACCAGGTGTAAAACATTGGCACGGCGCTGCACCGGACAGCTAGTTTACGCATATCGCGATCAGTACAAAATGTCCAAAACGGGGACACCGAGTGGCTGGAACCCGTAACGGATGAAGCATATAACCATTAAATTAAAGGGGAGATGTGAAGATGTCGAATATTCAAGATAAAGTAGTTATTATTACAGGTGCTTCAAGCGGAATCGGGGAAGCGACAGCAAAAGAACTGGCAGTGAAAGGCGCGAAGCTGGTGCTGGCAGCCCGCCGCGAGGACCGGTTAAAAAAGCTGCAGGAAGAAATTCAAAGCAATGGCGGACAGGCTGTTTACAAAGTGACAGATGTAACGAAGTATGAACAAGTGGAAGAATTGGCTGCATTTGCATTGAAGAAATTCGGGACAATCGATGTATTAATCAATAACGCCGGGGTTATGCCGCATTCATTTTTATACAAGAAAAAAGTGGAAGATTGGGATAAGATGATCGACGTCAATATTAAAGGCGTTCTTTACGGCATTGCGGCTGTACTCCCAACCATGAGGGAACGTAAATCCGGCCATATTATTAATCTTTCTTCTGTGGCAGGCCATTTTGTCGGGGCAGGCAGCACAGTCTATGCCGGAACGAAATTTGCTGTGCGCGCGATTTCAGAAGGCCTTCGGAAAGAAGAGTATGCCAACAATATCCGCACCACCATTATCTCGCCGGGGGCTGTGGATACGGAATTGCCAAGTGCCATTACAGATATGGATCTCAAACCCGGCATTGATGAGATTTATAAAGGCGCCATCGCGGCGGACAGAATTGCCCGCGCCATTGCGTTTGCTATTGAAATGCCGGGAGATACCGCCATTAATGAAATGATTATCCGCCCTACACGCCAAGAGCGGTAAACCGAGGCATTTTGAAGCATGGAAATCTTCATGAATAATATACAATTGAACTTCAATGAACCATTGTAAGCACTCTGTTGAGATTTATAATGATATACAGATGTCCATTAATGTATGAACATTCATTTTGGAAAGCGAGGCCAATCAAATGGAATATGTGAAATTCGGTAATACCGGCATGGATGTATCAAGGATTTGCCTTGGCTGCATGAGCTTTGGCGAACCGGACCGAGGATATCCGGGGTGGACATTGGATGAGGAAAACAGCCGAAAGATCATTAAAAAAGCGCTTGATCTAGGAATCAACTTTTTTGATACGGCGAATTTTTACTCGGAAGGAACAAGCGAGGAAATCGTCGGGCGGGCGCTCAAAGATTATGCCAACCGCGATGAAATTGTCATTGCCACAAAAGTGTATTTCCGTATGCATGAAGGTCCGAATGGTGCCGGACTTTCCCGGAAGTCCATTATGAGTGAAATCGATAAAAGCTTGAAGCGGCTGGGAACCGATTATGTCGATTTATACCAAATTCATCGCTGGGACTACAATACCCCGATCGAAGAAACGATGGAAGCTCTGCATGATGTCGTCAAGGCCGGGAAGGCAAGATACATCGGCGCTTCTTCCATGTATGCATGGCAGTTCATGAAGGCGCTGCATGTCGCGGAAAAACATGGCTGGACCCGGTTTGTCTCCATGCAGAACCAGGTCAACCTTTTATATCGCGAAGAAGAGCGGGAAATGCTGCCGCTTTGCAAGGAAGAAAAAATCGCTGTCATGCCGTGGAGCCCGCTTGCCAAAGGAAGATTGACGCGGGATTGGGATAAAAAAACGCATCGTTCCGAATTGGATGACACTGCGAAAAAATTCTATGACCGGAACGCCGATACAGACCGCGTAATCGTTGAGCGCGTGAAGGAAATTGCAGAAAAACACGGTGTTCCCCGCGCCCAAATTGCGCTGGCCTGGGTGCTGCAAAAAGAACCGGTCACTTCCCCGATCGTTGGCACAACGAAAGTATCCAATCTCGAAGATGCGGTCGCTGCACTTTCGGTCAAGTTAACCCCTAAAGAAGTGGCATATTTGGAAGAGCCGTACGTGCCGCAGCCTGTTCTTGGATTGGACTGATAGCATTTACCAAGGGACTGTCCCAGAAGCCCCTTTTAAGCAGAAATTTTGCTCTAACGGTCGTGACATAGTTTCTCAGGACCGTTTCCACAGGGGAAATTTTGCTTTAAATGAAAAAACCCGTCGAGAAAAATTAATATCTCAACGGGTTTTCTTGTTTAAAAAGGACTTTGGGACTGCCCCTTTTCTGAAAAAATATCCATTTCTTTTTCTTAGATGAACAATGGATATTTTACAAATTTGATCTAGAAAAATATGGATCACCTTGAATGGCAGAAAGGCTGACCTCCGCGGTTGAGGCAAAGTGGATAGCCGCTTCATAAAGTTCATCTTTGTCCCCGATCCCGACCGATACTTCCCCCGCACCATTAATTGACTTGATACCCGCGATAGAGTCTTCCAAGCCGATCACTTCACAAGGTTGCAGATTCATCAACTCTGCAGCGCGGACAAAAATTTCAGGGTCAGGCTTACCGGATTTTAAAGCAGCCGGATCAACAACCGCATCAAACATATCAGCGATGCCCAATCTCTCTAAAATGATGGGTGCGTTCTTGGAAGCCGAAGCGACGGCAAGCTTGTACCCTTTATGCTTGACCTCCATTAAAAATTCAGCCATTCCCGGCAAAATATCCTCCGGCGTTAATGTATCGATCAGCTTTTTATAATACTCATTTTTTTCATCTGCCAATTGTGCTTTCTGTTCGTGTGTATAAGAATGCTCACAGTTTCCGGCCTTCAGGATCATTTCCAGGGAATCCATCCGGCTGATTCCTTTTAAACCCGCAGCCAGTTCATCTGTCCATTTCGTGCCGACTTCCTCTGCCGTTTTCTTCCATGCCTGTGCATGGAAACGGGCGGTATCCGTCAATACACCATCAAGGTCAAAAGCAAATCCTTTAATATCATGAAAACTTCTCATTTGGAATCTCCCAGACTTTTTCTATTTTTACGTTAGTGTACAATGTTGATGGCCGCGATATCCGCCCGTTTGCCAATTCTTGCCCGATACCTCAGCAAGAGGGGGCCAGCCTGGCCCGCTTATCCCGCAGGAGTCTCCCGCGGCCATCAACAATAACATTTAACCGAGCCTTAGGATGAAAATATTTTGGAAAAATGCCTCCGATATCTTCGCATAAAGGAGAATCATTTAAACAAAAACCGAAGATTGTGCAACCAGTTCAACGTCTTTTCCATACAAACCGACCGTCAAGGGTTCGCCTTCCAGCAATTCAAGTGACACTCCATTTGTATCCACACCTACTTCAATCAGACGGCCTCGGAACAACAGGCGGAATTGGTATTTGTCCCATTTTTTCGGCAGGAACGGGGCAAAGTGCAGCTTGCCATCCCGGACACGCATGCCGGCAAATCCCTGCACAATAGCCAGCCAGCTCCCCGTCATTGAAGTGATATGCAGCCCGTCTTCGGTATCATTGTTATAGTTGTCCAAGTCAAGGCGTGATGTCCGTTCATACATTTCCACCGCCTTGTTTTCATCGTGCAGATCGGAAGCCAGAATCGCATGGATAGAAGCAGACAGGCTCGATTCATGCACGGTTAAAGGTTCGTAAAAATCAAAGTTGCGTTTTTTCTGTTCCGGTGTAAATTCATCAATAAAATTCCAGATTCCTTGCAATACATCCGCTTGTTTGATATACGCCGAACGCAGTATTTTATCCCATGACCAGTGCTGATTGATTGGCAATTCATCAGCCGGAATTTCGCTCACAGGCTTAATATCTTTATCAAGGAAACCGTCATGCTGGACAAAAATGCCGAGTTCTTCATCTTCCGGAAGATACATGCGGTCTACAATATCCTGCCACAACTGTTTTTCTTCCTCTGTCACATTTAAAACAGCTGCCTGTTCCTGAGAAACTTCCTCCAGGACCTGCAAAGTGTATGCCAAAGTCCATCGGGCCATGTAGTTGGTATACCAGTTATTATCCACATTATTCTCATATTCGTCAGGACCGGTGACGCCGTGCAGCATATATTTTTGTTTGCGTTTGGAAAAATGCACGCGGTCAGCCCAGAACCGGGAGATTTCTGTCAACACTTTGCTGCCTTCGTTTAAAACATAGGACTTGTCTCCGGTATAGCGGGTGTAGTTATAAATGGCAAAGGCAATATCCCCGTTCCGGTGAATTTCTTCAAACGTAATTTCCCATTCATTGTGGGACTCAATGCCATCGAAAGTGACCATAGGGAACAAAGCGCCCTTTAATCCTTGCTTTTTAGCATTATGATAAGCGCCATCGAGCTGCTGGTAACGGTACTTCAACAGATTTTTGGAAATTTTTGGTTCTGCCACCCCCAAGTAAAACGGCAGGACAAAAGCTTCAGTATCCCAATACGTGGCACCGCCGTATTTTTCACCTGTAAATCCTTTCGGACCAATGTTAAGGCGGGCGTCTTCACCATAATACGTTGAAAACATCTGGAAGAGGTTAAAACGGATCCCCTGCTGTGCTGCAACATCGCCTTCAATTTTGACGTCCGACTTTTCCCAGCGCTCTGCCCAAATCGCACGATGGGCATCGAATAATTCATCATAGGATAGATTGTCAGTTTTTTCGCTGATCGCGTTCATCGCAGAAACCAAATTATTTTGAGTATGATAATCCCGAGAGGTAACCACGATCACGCGCTTTTCAAAATCGATTTCCGAACCGGCTACCAATTTACCGCTAAATCCATTTACAACTTCTTTATCATGAGCCGGTGCAGCTACTTTCGCTTGCAAAGCTGTCCGATGGTGCATTTCCGCCCCGACCGTAAAGCGCGGGGTTCCGAACGGGTTGGCTTTCGTAATGGCAACCAGTGATCCGGATTGTTCTTTTTGATCAGTTTGCAATACTTCCCAAAAGCGTTCGCCGTAGTTTGCATCTTCATTTTTAACGTCCGCATCGATGGCTGAAATGATCTTAACGTCCACATCATCTGATCCGAGATTTTTTAGGCGAACCCGCTGGACTGACAATTCTTTTTGGGCAACACTCAAGAAACGTTCAAAGGTAACCACAACTTTTACCGTACCCTTTTCCACAGTAAAAGAACGGGTAAGACGTGCGTTTTTCATATCGAGATTCAGTTCGAATCCGGTAATCTCATCTTTAGCCAAATCAATAAATTCTCCGTTTAACGCAATATTGATTTTAATAAAATTGATGGCATTAATCACCTTGCCGAAGTATTCAGGATAACCGATTTTCCACCACCCTACACGGGTCCTGTCCGGAAACCATACACCGCCTAAATAAATGCCCGGCAAAGTATCTCCGCTGTAGTTCTCCTCGAAAAACCCGCGCATGCCCATATAGCCGTTGCCTAAACTGGTCATGGATTCCTGCAGCCTTTTTTCTGCCCGGTTAAAATCATGGCTGACAACATTCCATGGCTGTACTTCAAAAATACGTTTCATATTCATTCCCCTTTTCCATAAAAATTTACTTTGTTTGCGTTTTTTTAATCAGCGAAACAGAAGCCGCCCCAATAACCAGCAGCACGCCTGACAACAAAATCATCGCCGGCATAGAGGACCCGAGCGCCGGGAATATCACAAAACTTAAGCAGGAAGCCACAATTTGTGGCAAACAGATGCTGCCGTTAAACAACCCGAGATAGGTTCCCATATTCTCTCCTGATAATGCATTGGTCAGAATCGTGAACGGGAATGCCATCATCGCAGCCCATGCAATGCCGATCAGGATAAACGAAACAAGTAATGTGCCCGGGTTGTGGATAAAGAAAACTGAACCGAAACCAACCCCGCCAAGCACTAGGCTGAACGCATAAGCCGGTTTCTGTTTATTTTTCGGTACCTTTGTTAACACAAGAGACCAAAATACCGCGGCAAGGGAATACACGCCTGATAAAACGCCGAACCAGTTGGCTGCTTCCTGATAGGCCGTGCTTGACGGATCCACTGCATTCCAAGCGTTTTTGGCCACTGCCCCCGCTCCATACGTCCACAAATATTGAAAACCCATCCAGCAGAAAAATTGTACGACAGTAATCGTCCAGAACTCTTTCGGCGCATTGAGGAGCAATTGAAACATGCCCATTTTTTCTTTTTGTGCTTGATTTTGGATGCCATGATAAACGGCATACTCATCCGGGGAATATTCTTTGACTTTAAAAACCGTAAACAGGCTGCACACAATTAAAATAACGGCTCCGCTGTAAAACGAGACCACAACCGATTGCGGCACCACGCCTTTTGGAGCACTGTTTGAAACGCCCAATGCCGTTAAAACAAACGGAAAAATACAGGCCAGTACTGCACCGCTGTTAGAGAGAAAACTTTGGACAGCATAAGCAAAACCTTTTTGTTCTTCATTTACCATGTCGCCGACCATCATCTTAAACGGTTGCATGGCTACATTGGAAGATAAATCCATAAACAAGATAGTCACCGCTCCAAATGTCAACGCTGTCATTGATCCGAACCCAAAGCCAAAACTTCCGGCATTCGGAAGCAAACACATAACTATCACAGCCACAGCGGCCCCTACCAACAAATAAGGGATCCGGCGGCCCAGTTTCGGTATCCATGTCCGGTCAGAGAAATAACCGACCAACGGCTGGACAACAAGTCCAGCAAGCGGAGGCAGGATGAAGAAGAAACCTAATTTTGTCGGATCGGCGCCAATCGTTTGAAAGATGCGCCCCATATTCGAACTTTGCAGCGAAAAGGCCATTTGCACACCTAAAAAACCAAAACTAATCATCCAAATCGTGCTGATTGGCAGCGCCGGCAATTGGTGGCTGCCAATTTTCTTGCCGTCTTTAACAGTTGCAGATGATTTTACCCGTCCAATACTTTTTTCGTCGGTATTCACCGTTGCTCGCATGATCATTCCTCCATTCTATTTAAAAGCCTGCGCTCAGGCCGGATATTTCTGGTTGCGTTCACAACCGGTTGCATTCCCCCGTAAACGCAGAGACACCTTCCATATTTATTACAGACTTTGAAGATCCATATTGGTTCGTTCCAGCATAAGTTTTATTCCCTTATTTTTGGGTAATCCTCATCGTAATTCCCCCTTTTCAATGCGCAACCGGTTGCATTTTTGCCACCAATGTACTATCGCTTTCCATATTTATTGGAAGCCCCAACAAATTTTCTTCCAGATTTCTTAGTTCCTGCTAGTAGTTATAGATTTAATCTTATTAAAACCTCATGGCAGGGGATTGCGCAATCGATTGCATTACAGGCAATAAAAAATGAACATGTTCATCATTTTGGGTCTTCTGCATCGAACATCTTTATTATATATG
>NZ_BKZR01000029.1:0-46702 GCF_008974225.1 Weizmannia acidilactici
TATTAAGCTAAGATCTTGCAACATTTTCAAAAACAATTGCGCTCGCACCATCGCGTCTACTAAATTATAATCGTTATACTCTTTTTTATCGTTATACTGATAAACACTATAGTTCGCATACATGTGAATTTTCGCAAGTTGTGCAAATTGCGCAATTAACCATTGATAGGAAAGCGGTTTATTCGTTAATAGCGACTCATAGACTTGTAAAATTTTGCGCTTTTCGGAATTTTCTCCACCTTGAGCATGCATTGGAATTAAATAGTAAATAGGTTCTAAACCAAAATTGAATTTTTCGTTTTCAAAAAAGCGTTGCCCAGTTTCTCCAATTTTCCTCATCGCGGAACGTAGCCGTCGAAAATGAGTGAGGGGAACATCAGATAACAGCTTGTTCACTTTTAAAGCCGACTGTGTTTTTGTGTAAAAAAGAAAATGTAACGAAATATGGTTGTCGGTTGTCCATTTGGTATTCGTATTCTTTGTAGTCTTCGATTTCCTGTTCCAAATCCTCCGCAACTTTCACCGTTTTGATTGTGCGGACAAACCGATGAATATGTTCACGAATCTTTTCAAATGGAATATTTTCAAACGGCACATCGTATAGAAAGTCTGGGATAATATAACAAGGGAGACCACTGAAACGAGTATTAAAGTGGCGAAGAATATAGGCTTCTCCCGCCATAATCGCTTGATAAGCATCTTTACTGATGGATAAATTTTTGACAAATGATTTCTCCTCAAGGTCGCTCGCAAAGTTGATTTTGTCATTTATGTAATAGTTGAATTTTAGTTTTGTCGTTTGACCTGTAACCAAACTTTCCTCATTAGTAAGAGCGCACACTCCTTTTTTTGCATGTTCAAAAACACTTAATTTTTGGGCAATCACAAGCCGTTCATATTCGGGTTGCGAAACTACAAGTTGTCCATCGATAGCCAACGTGTATAGTAGAACATCTTTCGCCCGGACATTAGCTTCTTTTTCCATAAAAGTTTGGAATTGTTTTGCAACTGCTTTGACAGCTTTTTTCGCACTTTTTTCCGTTAATTCGCCGCCAACATAGGCTGGATTAAACACATAGCGATATCGTTCTTCCGATTTTTTTCCGCTCCAAGATCTACGAAGAAAACATTTTGCACTTCTTGTAAAAGAGAGTAATAGGGGTCCTCTTGGTTCCAACGATCAAGGAGATTAGTAATCGTCTGACTAAGCAAATATTCGACATTGTTAATGCTCACGGTTCCAAACCATTGCGGACTCGCAGCTCCATCCACCGTACCAATCCATAACAACTCCGATGACGTTGATTCTCCTATTTCCTTCGGCGTTAACCGAACTCTTTTTTCTGTAAGCGAAAAATCAACAATAACAGCGTATTTAATGGCATCATCGGACCTGGCAATCGGTAGAGTCATAGATTGAATCATAGATGGATTTTCCGCTGTTAAATAGTTCTTTCCCAAAGCATAAATGGTTTTAATCAACTTAAGCACCTCCTTATATTTTGAGCAGTTTTATGGCATGCCAAATAAACTTGCCGTTTCCATTTTTTGCAAGTTTTTCTGTCAACTCCGAATTTCATGCCGGCATTAGAAAAAAGCATAATAAAGGCGCTCAAAGGTTGGACGCCATTTGTTGGTTAAGCTGACTTTTAGTTTCCATTGGCGCCCCTGGTGAACCAGCTTCGAAGCCATGATGATCATGTTCTGGATGACGGTTCTAATTCTCCTCCTCGTGGCTCTCTTTTTCAGAGGGGCATCCTGTTCTCTCAAGCCTTCCTGCCCGATGTAAGCGAACATGGGGCGTAACCGTCACAGCCTTTATAGGTTCTTTCCACGCCTTCCTTTTTCGTCTTGGAATTGTCAAATGGGGAGACATCCAGGTCAACCGGTATATATGCCTTGTCTTTGGTGTAAACAGGGCTGATTTCAGCATTTATCCGGCGGATGAGATTCAGTGATTCTTCATGCAGGATCTCTTTCCACTTTTTCGTCAAGGCAGCCTGGTCTAGACGCTGCCTTAAAGTCGTGCTGGAAGGAACCCTTTGGATATCCAAAGCCAGTTGAAAGAAGGCATCATCCCGGAATGTTTCAATATGATCAAAATCGCTTTTACATCTCCATTGGAGCAGCTGCGATTTCTGGAAATCCCCGGCAGTTTATAGGCATTTAACTTTGAAGCTAAATTTGTTTGATCTAGTAAATTTCCTACAATAATCCAGATTGGGCAACAATCCGTTCATTGGTATATTCTATAATAAACTTTTTCACAAGATCACCTGTGGAATTGGTTAAATTGGATTTATGCCCATATTATACTAGATTTTAAGCGAATTGTATGACTTTATGTGAAAATTTCGTCACGGATTCAGGAAAGATATAAATTGGATTGTATAGAAGCGGTTTTAACGAGCCCTTCTAAGCATGACTTCCCTGCGGATGAATCAACTCTTTACCGTTGGCTAGATTGTTTTTCGTTTTATGTAGAGTACTGGATCAATTGCCTTGTATCCATTAAGCTTCAGACAGAACAAGATGGGGACGATCTGAATGTTTGCCCGGAATTTCAGAAACCGCACTCCAAAAATTAGGGCGATTGGTGGGCAATGTCCCCAGATGGCTGACACGTGTTGTCCGGCCCCTTGTAAATTTTTATTTTTGGATACATACCCGTTCTGCATTCTTGACCGCTGGGGGTTGATCTACACTCATGATAGACAAATAGGGTCAACTGATGTTCCGTTTTTTTGGACATTGAAATACCTCCAAGTGCAAGGCTTTTCACGTATTTTCCAAAAACGCTTACACTTTATATTCAACAAAAGTGGCTAAAACCCTTGTAATCAGCAAGCCCTAACTACCGTTCACGCTGTTTTTTTACGCGTGAACGGTCCTTATACCCCTTCTAACTACCATTCACGCTGTTTTTTTACGCGTGAACGGTCCTTATACCCCTTCTAACTACCATTCGCGCTGTTTTTTTATGCGTCAACGGTCCTTATACCCCTTCTAACTACCGTTCGCGTTATTTTTTTGTGCGCGAACGGTTCTTACACCCTTTCTAACTACCGTTCGCGTTATTTTTTTGTGCGCGAACGGTCCTTATACCCCTTCTAACTACCATTCGCGCTTTTTTTTATGCGCGAACGGTCCTTATACCCCTTCTAACTACCATTCGCGCTTTTTTTTTATGCGCGAACGGTTCTTACACCCTTTCTAACTACCGTTCGCGTTAATTTTTTGTGCGCGAACGGTTCTTACACCCTTTCTAACTACCGTTCGCGTTATTTTTTTGTGCGCGAACGGTTCTTACACCCTTTCTAACTAGGGCTTGCTGAACGAATCAGATGCAAGCCCTGTTTTATTTTTCACCGAATGGTAAAATATACCATTTTTTGGTCTCCAAGCGCAAGGTTTTTACGCATTTTCCAAAAACGCTTACACTTTATATTCGGCAAAAGTGGCTAAAACCCTTGTCAAATCTGGAATTTTTGCTTATTCAGCAAGCCATCGAGTAGGAGGAGGTGACTAGCCCCCGTCCTCTCGGCGAATCAGGATGCCTCTGAACGTAATGCCATTGAAGGCAAATACAAAAAGAAAGTACTTATGATTGGTCAAATTTTGGAAAATAGAGGACGAAAAGGATCCCCATACAGAACAAGTGTTTGCACATAAGAAGGCCCTGATTTCGGAAAAGTTTATTTTCACAAAATCAGGGCTGGATCAGAAATCTTTATTTTGGATCGGAAAAGTTTATTTGTGGGCTACAACCGAGTACAAGCCTTGCCACTGCTTCCACGTGCACGGTCTGCGGGAACTGATCCACCGGCTGGACGTCCGTTGTGCGGTAGCCGCCGTCCTCCAATATACGCAAATCGCGCGCCAACGTGGCCGGGTTGCAGGAAACATAGACGACTTTCCGCGGCTTCATTTCCAAAATGGTTCGAAGCAGCGACTCGTCACAGCCTTTGCGCGGCGGGTCGACCACCAACACATCGGCGGTGTTCCCTTCTTCGTACCATTTTGGGATGACTTCTTCCGCTTTCCCCGCTTTAAAATTTACATTCAACATCCCGTTCAGCGCCGCATTCCGTTTCGCGTCTTCAACCGCTTCCGGCACAACCTCAACGCCGAACACTTTTTGGGCCTTTTGCGCCAAGAAAAGCGAGATCGTCCCAATGCCGCAGTAAGCATCAATGACGGTTTCACTGCCGGTAAGCTCCGCGTACTCGAGCGCTTTTTCGTACAGCACTTTTGTCTGCACCGGGTTCACTTGGTAAAAAGAAAGGGCGGAAATGGCGAATTTTACGTTCCCGATCATGTCATATATCACATCTCTGCCCCATAATGTCTCCGTCTTTTCACCCAAAATGACATTCGTCCGTTTAGGATTGACGTTATGGATCACCGATTTTACTTTTGGAAGCCGCGAAACGATATGCTCAACCAGCTCGTTTTGGCGTGGAATTTTATCCGTCCGTGTTATCAGCACTACCATCAGTTCTTCCGTCTGCCTCCCGTACCGGGCCATAATGTGGCGGAGCACGCCGCTGTGGCTTTCTTCATTGTATGCGGGAATCCCGAGTCCGCTGCAGATTTCTTTCACCGTATGGATCGCTTCATTGACTTCCGGGAGTTGGATCACACTCTCGTCGGTATCGATAATTTCATGGGTCCTCGGTTTGAAAAAGCCGGCAACGAGTTTTCCATCCTTTTCCCCGACCGGCACCTGGGCTTTGTTGCGATATTGCCACGGGTTGTCCATCCCGATGATCGGATGGATGCGCGCACCTTCGATTTTTCCGATCCGGGCAATCACTTGGCGGACCTGGTTCTCCTTGTATTTCAGCTGCCCTTCATAGCTGATATGGGCAAGCTGGCAGCCTCCGTATTTAGGAGCGTCTTCTTTCGGGATATCAACGCGGTACGGGCTCCTTTCGTACAGGTCAAGCAGACGGCCGACCCCGTAGCTCTTATTAACTTTAATAACTTTTATTTTTGCTTTTTCACCAGGCAGGCCGTTTTTAACGAACAACGGGTAGCCGTCCACCTTGGCCACCCCTGCGCCGTCATGCGTCAAATCTTCAAAAACAACGTCTATACAATCGTTCTTTTGGACCGGTAATGTTCTTTTCATGCACGTCTTCCTTTACGTCTTAATGGCTACGGAAATTGTATCATAAAGAAAAGCGCTATGAAAAATCACTTTTTATTTTTTCCATCGGCATGCCGGTTTTTTCGGAAATAAACCGGTACAAAGCTTCCATGTCCCCGGAAGCCGCAATGCTTTTAAACTTGCCGGTTAGGGCATCAAAGCCCTTAAAATAACCATTCTCATAGTCCGGATTGTTATACATCAGCAAATATTCCTGGTAGTCTTTCACCGACATTTTATCTGTGATTTGGGCAAAGATTGCGTTCCACTTCCGGATTTCCTGTCCATAAAACGGTTTTAACAAAAACATGTTGGATTGCTGTTCCTGCTCAATTTGCTGAATAGTTTTTTCGATTTCCAATATATATTGGTAAAGGTCTTTTCTCGTACAGCCGCTGAAATGGCCCAGCACCTGCTTTTCGTAATATTCATATTGGTTTTTGAGGGTTCCCAGCTGTTTATTTTTATATTTCCGATACCATTGGATCGTTTTCCCGGCCGATCCGGCAGCCCCGATGATTTTGCTTGCACTTTTCCAATAATCGTGTACCCACTTGATCACGACAGGGCCTTGTGTTTTTATGATTTCGATCATCGATTTCACGGGGAACCAAACCATGCCGACCACTCCGCTATCACGTTATTTGCCTTTATTTTACTACAGTTCTATCCGGAATCCTTTTCTTAGAACGAAAAAATTCTTTCGGGCATTTTTTGTTACAATGATCTTTTTTTAAACATTTTCTAATGATAGACTATTTTTGAAAGTACAAAAAATAAAGGGGGATACTTCTTCTGTGAGTGACCAAACATTAAAGATGATTTCAATCGGCCTGTATATGGTGCTAATGCTTTGGATCGGGTGGGTTGCTTACCGGCGGACGAGCAACCTGGATGATTATATGCTCGGCGGGCGTTCACTCGGCCCGGCTGTTGCCGCGTTAAGCGCCGGTGCTGCCGATATGAGCGGATGGCTGCTGATGGGGCTCCCGGGCGGCATTTATGTGACCGGACTTGCCGATGCATGGATTGCAATCGGGCTGACGATCGGGGCGTACTTAAACTGGAGGCTTGTGGCGCCGCGTTTGCGCTCCTACACAAAGGTCGCCGGCGACTCCATTACGATCCCTTCTTATCTTGAAAACCGTTTTAAAGACCCGACAAAAATGTTGCGGCTTGTTTCTGCACTTGTCATTTTGATCTTCTTCACCCTTTATGTTTCATCGGGGATGGTATCCGGCGCAGTCTTTTTTGAAAACTCGTTCCATATGTCCTATTATACAGGGCTTGTCATCGTGGCAGGCGTTGTAGTGCTGTACACCCTTTTCGGCGGATTTCTCGCCGTTTCTTGGACGGATTTTGTCCAGGGACTGATTATGGTGACCGCGCTTGTGCTTGTGCCGATTGTGGCTTTTACGAAAACGGGCGGGCCGGTGGAAACGTTTCATACCGTGAAAACCATCAACCCGGAGCTGCTCGACTTTTTTAAAGGGACAACGGTACTCGGTATTATTTCTGCACTGGCATGGGGGCTCGGATATGTCGGCCAGCCGCATATTATCGTCCGTTTTATGGCCATCAAATCGGTAAAAGAAACGGCAAACGCGCGCAGAATCGGAATCGGCTGGATGATTTTATCACTCGTTGGCACATCCCTTACCGCTTTAATCGGGATCGCCTATTTCCACCAGCCAGGCCATAAACTGGCAAATCCGGAAACGGTCTTTATCCAGCTCGGGCAAATCCTGTTCCATCCGCTGATTGCCGGATTCGTACTGGCAGCGGTGCTGGCTGCGATTATGAGCACAGTTTCCTCCCAGCTTCTCGTCACCTCGAGCGCGCTGACGGAAGACTTGTACAAATTATTTTTCCGCCGGAATGCCTCGGATAAAGAATCGGTTTTCTTCGGCAGGCTGGCGGTGCTGGTTGTTTCCGTCGTGGCCGCATTGCTCTCCTTAAACCGCGACTCCACCATTCTGGAGCTGGTCAGTTATGCGTGGGCGGGGTTCGGTGCTTCATTCGGGCCGGTCATTTTTTTGAGCCTGTTCTGGAGAAAGATGAATTACAAAGGGGCGCTTTTCGGCATGATTACGGGCGCTGTCACCGTGATTGTGTGGACGCTGTCGGGGCTGGACGCCAAATTGTATTCCATGGTTCCCGGCTTTGCATTTAACCTGATTGTTAGTTACGTTGTCAGCCTGGTTACTTATCAGCACCACACGGAAATTGAGGAGGAATTTAATAACAGCGTGGCTGCATTGAAAGAAGAAGTTTAAACGCGCCGGGAAGGGGGCTGCCCATGAGTTTTTAAAAGGCCGGGCACCCTCTTTTTTATAAGTTGTCCAAGGCGGACCACGATAAGCTATATGATTGCAAGTAAAGGCTTCTACGAGACATTTCGGTCGCGGATTCACGGGCTTTTGTCTAATTGGAACCGTATGCGAGATATTTCGGTCGCGAATCCACGAGCTTTTGTCTATTTGGAACCCTCTATGAGACATTTCGGCCGCTGTCCCCCGGCTTTTGTCTAGTTGGGCTCTTCTTTAAAGACATTTTGCACGGTTTCAGGCTTTGTCTTATCTCTTAGAGGCTTTTAAGAGACACTTCACCCGGCCCACGGCTCAGCTTTGTTTCTAACAGATTTCTAAAAGATGCAGCGGATGAATTACAGCTCATATTACTTGATGGCAGCTTAAAAAACCCATTGAGAAATACATTATTTCTCAATGGGTTTTATTGGCAGGTTACCGTAAAAACAATCGTATTGTTAGTCGATTTTATCCTGCGGGCGGATTTTGTCAATCGGCACAAAAACTTCGAGATGGCGGTACAGATTTTCGAATACAGCCGGAGCTTCCCCGCCATATTCGCCGTCCAGGTTTAATAAAACTTTCTCAGGCGACTTGACTTTGACGCGGCTTGCGGATGTGTAGATCAAGTTCGGATGGTTGATATGCTCACCGCGCAAAGCAAGGGTTACGATGCGGATGAATTCGGCCAGATTCGTTTTTTTCAAGATCATTAACGTGAACAGACCGTCATTGACCGATGAATCCGGGGCAAGTTTTTCAAAACCGCCGACGGAATTCGTTAAGCCAATCAGAAACATCATCGCCTCGCCTTCAAACAGCTTACCGTCATATTCGATCGTCATTTCCGTTGCGCGGATCGATGGCAGCATTTCAATCCCTTTTAAATAATAAGCGAGCTGGCCGAGCATCGTCTTTAACCGGCTTGGAACATCGTACGTTAATTCGGTAAGCCGCCCGCCGCCGCCGATATTGATAAAATATTTGTCGTTCATTTTGCCAATATCGACGGGGAGCGTATCCCCTTTTACGATAATATCAACCGCCGAGGCCACATCCCGCGGAATCTGCAGGGCACGGGCAAAGTCGTTTGTTGTGCCCATTGGGATGACGCCGAGTTTCGGCCGGTAATCCTGCTCGGCGAGGCCGTTGACCACTTCATTAATGGTACCGTCCCCGCCGGCCGCCACGACAATGTCAAAGCGGCGTTCGACCGCTTTTCTTGCCGCTTTAGTGGCATCCCCCGCCCCTGTTGTCGCATGGCAGGACGTTTCATACCCCGCCATTTCAAGTTTTTGCAGAACGTCCGGAAGATGGCGCTTAAAAGCTTCACGGCCGGAAGTCGGATTGTATATAATTCTCGCTCGTTTCATTCCAATCATCCTTATACATGTTCTTACACATGAGATTTATGTATTGCAAGCAAACGGACAGTTTCCGCATACAGGCCGAAAAAAGTCCGAATGGCGGAAACTGTCCGCTGAAGTTGTCCTTTCATGCTGCATAAAAATACCGTACTGTAAATGTCTACCGAATTATCATACAACTTTTTGAACAAAAAATCCAGCACCTGCCGGGAAAGCCGGATATTTGGACGAAAAAACCGGCCCCTCCATGCTGCAAAGCCGGTTAACCAAACAAATGGATTCCCCGTTGGTTTAAAAACTGCACGGTTTCAAGCACGGAGTCTTCCCCAATTTGGTAAACTTCGCCAATTGTTTCTTTCCAGCGTTCGAAATCTTTCATCTGTACTTCACGGATGTTCCGGTAGTTCATGATTTTGAGCGATCGGTCGCGCAAATAATAGCACTCCCGGCCGTTGAAGCGCACCGCTGTCACCCTGCGCATCGTTTGATTCGCGCTGTCATCAATGTATGACGTCCGAATGTCTTCCCGGATATCGCCTTCCGAAAGCGGCATCCATTCAATCGTTTTTTTCACAAAAGACTTCCCGTTTGAGCGGCGGTCGATTTCAAAACGGCCAGTCTCCAGTTGCGTAAAAATGATTTCCTCGCCAAAACCATGGAGCACGTGGCGACGTTTTGCCTCGATTTCGACTGGCTTCATGATCGGGGAACCGTATCCGACATCCACATACAGCTTTCTTCCATTCAGGAGCACCATGAGCGCCACATGGCCGGGCACGACACGTACAAGCGAGCAGTTGAACCCGAGCGCCCTTAGCAGCCGCGCAAAGTTGATATTCAGCGTAAAGCACGTGCCGCCCCAGCCTTTTTCCCATAAATTTGTAACAAACGTATCAAACGAAGGGATGAAAGTACCCTCCTGGAAATAATGGAATTTGCTGAATGTTTCGTAAGGGACGCAGGAAAGATGGTGCTGGATCAGCCGCTGCAAATAATTTAAAGCGGGTTTTTCCCGTTCAAGCTTTAAATAGTGAAGATAAGCATCCACTTGCGCTTCCATATCCTCCCCCCTCATGAGTCTTTCAGTTTCCATTCGCTTTTCGGGCGGGAAAACCCTTTTTATTTGTTGGATAAGCGGTTTTCGCGATAACCGGCATTTTTAGCCACAAAGCCAAGCCAAAATACGTACGGCGAAGAGCAGTTTATCCACCCTAATACTGTTGTTAACGTCTCTTTAATACTATTATAAACATTATCCTGGAGAATCGTATCTCCTGTAAAAATTTCCGTCAATTTGGAGATCATTTTTTTGCTGGTCGCATGTGGGGGACGATTTTTTGAGAGAGGGGGAACGCGGGATCCAGACAGCAGCTTCTTCGCCTCGTTCATTAAGGAAAATAAAAAACGGGATCGGGCGGGATCCATTTGTTAAGTACTGGTCCATCAGTTCGTCATCGTGGTAAACCATTTTTACGCAGATGCCTGCAACTTCCGCGCTTTTTAAGAGAATCGGGATATTCAACATCGCATCCCCGCACCAGTCCTCTGTCAGTACAAGGGAGCGGAGGCTGCGGCTTTTCAGTTTTCCCAAAAAAGGCAGGTCTTCCCTTTTTACCTAGAAAAAAACATCGAGAATATATTGGACACATTCTCCAGGTGACCTGCATGCTGCTGATGTACACATTGGATGACAAAGACGCGGGACCATCAGGTGATGGAAGATGGCACCTTTAAACGTTTTTTTGCCATAATAGAAAAACATTTTAGCACCGTTTGAGTAACCGATTGCAATACAACAGCTGCGGTCAAAGCCGTATTTATGTGCCGCTTCATCCAAAAATGCATAGAGTTTAACTGTTCTTTTTTCCAAGCCTTCAAGGTCGAACACGCCTTTCGTAATGCGCTGAGACATTCTTCCCAAAAACCCACAACGCATTTTCCGGCACAACATAAGTGGTAATGCCGACCCGGCCTGCCCCTATCCGCCCACGGTAAGCATTGCCTACAATGCCCGCTCTTTTTATGGATATACCGGATCAACTTGTTTTTCGATTGCTTCTTCCAGCAAATTTTGGATTTTGACTTTTAAAAAATGGTCTTTGCAATAATAGCCGAGCAACTTGTTCGTTTTCCAATCATATACCGGAAAAACGGCATCGATCTCTTTCCCGGCTTTTTTCAGACAATATGCACACGTGGATGTCAGCTCAAAAATGCCATCATACATTGTTTGCTGCCCCCCGTTTTCTATTTGATCTTTTCTTTATTTACCCGGTTTTTACTTTGTTAAACAACAGGCTATGTTCGTGGCCAATATTGATGATCGCGAAATCCGCGCGGGCATCCCCGCCTGTACCTCGGCACGAGGGCCTGAATATCCCGCAGGCGTCTCGGAAATTCGCGATCATTGGCAATAAAATTGAACAGCCAAAAAAAGCGGCAAGGCACTATGCCCGCCGCTTAATACGAGGTCAGCGTTTATTGATTTCCTGGATTAGCAATTTGTTGACGATCGGCGGGTTGGCCTGCCCTTTTGTCGCTTTCATAACCTGCCCGACAAGGAAACCGAGTGCACGGTCTTTTCCGTTTTTAAAGTCGATAATCGATTGCTCGTTTTTATCCAGCACTTCGGTTACAATCTTTAACAGCTCGCCTTCATCAGAAATTTGCACAAGCCCTTTTTCCTTAACGATTTTTTCCGGATCGCCGCCTTTTTCCACAAGCTCGCGGAACACTTTCTTTGCCATTTTCGAAGAGAGCGTGCCGTTTTCGATCAGCTTGATCATCCCGGCAAGGCTTTCCGGCGTCAACGCAATTTCATGCAGTTCTTTTTGGGCCGAGTTCAAATATGCGGACACTTCGCCCATCAGCCAGTTTGATGCCTGCTTCGGATCAGCGTCGGCGGCAATCGTCGCTTCAAAGAAGTCGGACATTTCTTTTGTCAGCGTCAGCACCATTGCATCATAGGCAGGCAGCCCGAGGGCTTCAGTGTAGCGTTTTTTCCGCTCGTCAGGAAGTTCCGGGATTTCAGCGCGCACCCGCTCTTTCCATTCATCATCGATGTACAAATCAACAAGATCCGGTTCCGGGAAGTAACGGTAATCGTCCGAACCTTCTTTTACACGCATCAAAATCGTTTTCCCGGTTGCTTCGTCAAAACGCCGGGTTTCCTGCTCGATCACGCCTCCTGATAATAATACTTGTTTCTGACGTTCCTGTTCATATGCGAGTCCTTTGCGCACAAAGTTGAACGAGTTTAAGTTTTTCAGCTCGGTTTTCGTGCCGAATTCTTTTTGCCCAACCGGCCTGATCGAAATATTGGCATCGCAGCGGAGCGAACCTTCTTCCATTTTGCAGTCGGAAACGCCGGTGTATTGAATGATCGATTTTAGTTTTTCAAGGTAAGCATACGCTTCTTCAGGGGAGCGGATGTCCGGTTCCGATACAATTTCAATCAGCGGCGTCCCCTGCCGGTTCAAGTCGACAAGCGAATACCCTTCACTCGCTGCGTGCGACAGTTTGCCGGCATCCTCTTCCATGTGAATGCGGGTAATGCCGATTTTTTTCTTCACACCGTCGACTTCGATCTCAATCCAGCCGTTTTTCCCGATCGGCTTATCGAATTGGGAAATTTGGTATGCTTTCGGATTGTCCGGGTAAAAATAGTTTTTCCGGTCGAATTTCGTTTCGGTCGCGATTTCGCAGTTTAGCGCCATTGCCGCCTTCATGGCATAGTCGACAACCTTTTTGTTTAAAACCGGGAGCACGCCGGGATAGCCGAGGTCGATCACGTTCGTGTTCGTATTTGGTTCTGCACCGAAATGCGCAGGCGCTGGCGAGAAAATTTTTGTATCCGTTTTTAACTCAACGTGCACTTCAAGCCCGATCACTGTTTCAAAGTTCATCTTTTTCACCCCTTACAATTGCGGTTTTTGTTTATGGAAATCAGTTGCCTGTTCAAACGCGTGGGCAACGCGGTACACAGTGCTTTCGTCAAAGTGCTTCCCGATGATCTGCAGCCCTAAAGGCAGTCCGTCCACAAATCCGCATGGAATAGAAATGCCCGGCACACCGGCAAGGTTGACCGGAATCGTTAAAATATCGTTGGCGTACATTGTCAACGGGTCTTCAATTTTTTCCCCGATTTTGAATGCCGGCGTCGGGGTAGTAGGCCCGATGATGACATCATATTTTTCCAGTACTTCGTCAAAATCTTTTTTGATCAATGTGCGGACCTGCTGGGCTTTTTTGTAATAAGCATCATAGTAGCCCGCGCTCAGTGCAAATGTTCCGAGCATAATCCGGCGTTTCACTTCATCCCCGAAACCTTCCGAACGGGTTTTTTTATACAGTTCTTCCAGATTGGTTGCGTTCGGCGAGCGGTAGCCGTATCGGACGCCGTCAAAACGGGCTAGGTTGGAAGAAGCTTCGGATGATGCCAGCAGATAGTAGGTTGCAACGCCGTATTTCGAATGCGGCAGCGATACTTCTTCCCAAGCGGCACCGAGTTTTTCCAGCAATTTCAACGCATCAAGGACAGCCTGGCGCGCTTCTTCGCCGACCCCTTCGCCCAAATATTCTTTCGGCACAGCGATTTTCAAGCCTTTTACATCTCCGGTCAGCGCCTCTACATAGTTCGGCACTTCCACATCGGCCGACGTCGAGTCATGCGGGTCGAGCCCGGCAATAGCCTGTAAAAGATAAGCATTGTCTTCTACCGTACGGGTGATCGGCCCGATCTGGTCCAAAGAAGATGCAAAAGCAACAAGTCCGAAACGGGACACGCGGCCGTATGTCGGTTTCATCCCGACGACCCCGCAGAATGCTGCCGGCTGGCGGATCGAACCGCCCGTATCAGAACCAAGCGCAAACGGCACTTCCCCTGCTGCGACGGCTGCGGCCGAACCGCCTGAAGAACCGCCCGGCACCGTATCCAAATTCCACGGATTATGGGTGATTTGGAATGCAGAATTTTCCGTTGACGATCCCATTGCAAACTCGTCCATGTTCAATTTTCCGATTGTAATCGTATTTTGCTTATGTAATTTTTCCATTACCGTGGCATCGTAAATCGGGTCGAAGTTTTCAAGGATTTTGCTGGCACAGGTTGTCCGCAAATCTTTTGTCACAATATTATCTTTAATCCCGATCGGCATGCCGAACAACACATTTTCGGATTCCGGGGTGCCGATTTTATCGTCCATTTCCTGTGCGGCCTTTCGCGCCCTTTCTTCATCCAATGTTAAAAACGCCTTCACTTTGCCGTCTGTTTCTGCAATGTGCTTGTAGGCTTCGTCGACAAGCTCGCTGACTTTAACTTCCTTATTATGTAAAAACTCATGGAGTTCCGAAATTTTATGATCAAACAAAGACATGCTTTCCCCTCCTTATTCTACGATTGTCGGCACGCGGATCTGCCCGTCCTGGGTATCCGGCGCATTTTTCAACACAAGATCCCGCGGCAATCCTTCTTCCACCACATCTTCGCGCATCACATTGCGGATTTCGAGCACATGCGTGGTCGGCGGAACCCCGGTTGTATCGAGTTCATTCAAAGACTCTGCAAAATGAATAATGTCTCCCAGTTGTTTCGTGAATTTTTCGACTTCTGCCTCGCTCATCTCAAGGCGCGCCAAGTTGGCAACGTGTTTTACCTGCTCTTTCGAAATATCAGGCATATCCTTTCACCTCCGTCATAAATCGAACCCTGCAATACTATTGATCATAGCAGAAAAGCTTGCCATGAAGCAAGGGGGGTGCAACAGATCCCAAAAAAGGGACTGTCTCAAAAGCTCTTTTTAAACAGCAAGAAAACCCGTTGAGAAATTCATCTTTCTCGACAGGTTTTCTCATTTTTCGGATCTTATTTCTGAAGCAAGCGGTTCTTTTCCGCCTGTTTCAGAAGGCTGTGGACGATGGCGACCAGCCCGAATTCGATGTTTATCTTGGCCAGCCCCCGCAATGAAAATCTGCGGAACGACCGATTGCCTTTGATATGACCGAACACGCTTTCTACCCCTTTTTTTCTCCAAGCGTAGATTTGACGACACGGGCCACGTGGTCTTTTGGAATCATGTCGCTAAAATCCTTTGGAAGAATGAGTTGTCCCATGCTATAATCAATAAAAGTAGCTGAATAGTTGCTCAAAAAAACCGCCTCCATTCAATGTTTGCTAGTCACTTACATTATAATGGAAAAGGCGGTTGTTTTTTGCACTTTCTTCGTTTATCACGCGTTGATGATCGCGAAATTTACGAGACACCTGCGGGAAAAGCAAGCAAGAAGAGACCCCTCGTGATAAGGAACGAGCGAGGGGCAACGCGTGCGGAAAGCGAGTGAATTTTTCGTGATCATCAACATTCTCAGATAACATTACCTTACATAAAAAAAGGGGGTGCCCCTACGTCAATCTACCGACTTTGGGACAGCCCCTTTTTTATTAATGTGTAAATTGCTCCTGTTCGGTGGAACCTGCGAGCGCGGTTGTTGTAGATGTCCCCCCTGTGATGACCATTGATACTTCGTCAAAATATCCGGCGCCGACTTCGCGTTGATGGCGCGTTGCCGTGTAGCCGTATGGTTCATTTGCAAATTCAGCCTGCTGCAGTTCGGAGTATGCCGCCATGCCGCGGTCGCGGTAATTGCGGGCAAGCTCGAACATGCTGTGGTTCAAAGCGTGGAAGCCTGCAAGCGTAACGAATTGGAATTTGTACCCCATGCGCGCAAGTTCTTGTTGGAAATTGGCGATCGTTTTTTCATCAAGTTTCTTTTTCCAGTTGAAAGAAGGCGAGCAGTTGTAAGCGAGCAGTTTGCCAGGGAATTTTTCGTGAATGGCTTCCGCAAACCGGCGCGCTTCTTCCACATTTGGTTCGCTCGTTTCACACCAGATGAGATCCGCATACGGCGCATAAGCAAGGCCGCGGGCAATTGCCTGGTCAATACCTGACCTTGTGCGGTAAAATCCTTCCGGCGTCCGTTCTTTGGTAATAAACGGCGCGTCATAAGGGTCGACATCGCTTGTAATCAAGCTTGCGGCATTGGCGTCCGTGCGGCCAATGATAACTGTCGGCACGCCCATTACGTCTGCAGCGAGGCGGGCCGCAATCAAATGTCGGACGGCCGTTTGTGTCGGTAGCAGCACTTTGCCGCCCATATGGCCGCATTTTTTCTCGGAAGAAAGCTGGTCTTCAAGATGGACGGCCGCAGCGCCTGCTTCAATCATCGCTTTCACGAGTTCAAATACATTTAACGGACCGCCAAAGCCGGCTTCCGCGTCGGCAATAATCGGCGCAAACCAATCGATACGATCGTCTCCTTCAGCATGGTGGATCTGGTCGGCGCGCTGCAGTGCCTGGTTGATGCGTTTAACAACGCTCGGCACGCTGTTGGCCGGATAAAGACTTTGGTCCGGATACATCTGCCCGGCCAAGTTCGCATCAGCCGCGACTTGCCAACCGCTCAAATAAATCGCCTTTAATCCCGCCTTGACCTGCTGGACGGCCTGGTTCCCTGTTAAGGCTCCCAAAGCATGAATGTAATCTTCCGTATGCAGCAGGTTCCAGAATTTTTCCGCTCCCCTGCGTGCCAATGTATATTCAATCTGCACCGAACCCCTTAGTTTGAGTACATCCTCAGGAGAGTACGGGCGGACAACGCCCTGCCACCTTTCATCTTTGTCCCAGCTACGCTGAAGTTCCTGAGCTTTTTCATTTACCATCGAAAATTCCTCCCATTTTTTCAATATATTGTAAATACACCGGCAAAATGGACTGTCCGCCTATTTTGCCTTGCGCGTTTTCCCTTTGTTCTGCCCTGCCAGGATGGCGCTATCAGCCAAGCAATTTATATGCCGGCAATGTTAAAAATTCAATAAAGTGATCCTCTTTGATCAGTTTATCGAATAACTCGGCCGCTTCATCAAAACGTCCCGAGCGGAAAAATTCTTCGCCGGTTTCGCGCTGTATGCGTTCCAGTTCCTCCGCTTTGATCTGTTCGTACAGTTCAAATGTCACTTTCCTGCCGTCAGACAGCACCCCTTTAGGATGGCGGATCCAATGCCAGAGCTGGGTGCGCGAAATTTCGGCCGTTGCCGCGTCTTCCATTAAGTTGGAGATCGGGACAGCACCCCTTCCCCTCAACCATGACTCAATGTACTGGATGCCCGCATAAATGTTTTCGCGGATGCCTTTTTCCGTAATTTCCCCTTCCGGAACGGCCAGCAGGTCTTCGGCTGTCACTTTGAGATCTTTCTGCTTGCCGGAGTGAATTTGGTTCGGCTGCGGCATTTCTTTGTTGAACGCTTCCATCGCGACCGGTACGAGGCCCGGATGTGCAACCCATGTGCCATCATGCCCGTCCCTTGCTTCCCGCTCTTTATCCGCTCTGACCTTTTGGAACGCCTCTTCGTTCTTTTCCGGGTCATCTTTTACCGGGATTTGTGCAGCCATGCCCCCAATTGCCGGCGCGTTCCTGCGGTGGCATGTTTGGATCGTCAAAAGCGAATATGCCCGCATAAACGGCACCGTCATCGTGACCAAAGACCGGTCAGGCGTAATGAACTGCGGCTGGTGGCGCAGCTTTTTGATATAGCTGAAAATATAATCCCAGCGTCCGCAGTTGAGGCCGGCCGAATGTTCTTTCAGCTCGTATAAAATTTCATCCATTTCAAACGCGGCCATGATCGTTTCAATCAGAACAGTCGCTTTAATCGTGCCTTTCGGGATGCCGATGTATTTCTGCGCAAAGACAAATACATCGTTCCAAAGGCGAGCTTCTAAATGGCTTTCCATTTTCGGAAGGTAAAAGTACGGGCCCGTGCCGTTTTCCAGGAGCCTGCGGGTATTATGAAAGAAGTAAAGCCCAAAATCTACTAAACTGCCAGACATCGGTTTGCCGTCTACCAATATATGTTTCTCTTCCAAATGCCACCCGCGCGGCCTTACAATTAAGACAGCGGTTTCTTCGTTGAGCTTGTATTCTTTCCCGTTCGGGGCGGTGTAAATAATGGTTCTATTGACGGCATCCCGTAGATTGATCTGGCCACCGATGATGTTTTCCCATGTTGGGGATGTTGCATCTTCAAAACAGGCCATAAACATTTTCGCGCCTGAATTCAAGGCATTGATGATCATTTTCCGGTCGACCGGCCCTGTAATCTCGACACGCCTGTCCTGCAAATCCTCAGGCAGCGGTGCAATGGTCCAATCGGCTTCGCGGATTGCAGCAGTTTCTTTGAGAAAATGCGGCAGCTTTCCGGATTTGATTTCTTCCTCCCGCTGTTTCCTGTATTCCAAAAGTTCACGCCGCCTGCCTCCGAAATGTCGCTCCAGCTGTTCCAAAAACTGCAGCGCTTCCGGGGTTAATATTTCATCATAACCCTCATGGATGGATCCCGTTACGGTAATACCTGGTGCTTTGGTCTCCATTCACTCACTCCCTTTCTTTTGTTATAATACAGTATCCTTAACGTGTTTTTATTATATAACAGAACAAATAAAAATGGTAGCTTTTTTTATAAAATTTTTTAAAAAATGTTTTCCTTTTTAAAAATTATGCCATACTAAAAAGGAGCTGTTCCAAAAGCCCGTTCACTAACAGTTTGAGCAAACTTATTTTAAGTCGAAAATCTTGGTAGCACGTACCTTATAAAGTTCCTAAAGGCCGTTTCTACGGGGCAAATTTACGCTTATGGTTTTGATATAGCTCCTCACGACCATTTCTACGGAGAAGATTTACTCTAACGGTCTTGATATAGCTCCTAAGGGCCGATCCTACGGGAAAATTTAGCTCATACGGTCTTTGGAGATTTCCTAAACCTACGTGAAACAGGAGGAAAGATCAGCCTCCTTTGAAAAAAGGTCCCCAAAATGGAAAAATCCCGTCGAGAAATTGTTTTCTAGACGGGATTTCTTGTTTTAATTTGGGACAGCCACTTTTTTAGTTATAAATATGGATGGTCGGGTCTTTTGCTTTCGATTCGCGGACAATCAGCGCTTTTGGTTCGTTGTTGGCCGTGATGCTCACTTGCAGGTTGACGTAATCCGGGAATGTTTTCACGACAAGCCCGGCCACATACTGCGTAAAGGCAATGACTTCCGCCTGTCCGTAAAACTGGATAGGAATATCAATACTTAAATCAACAAGCTGCCCGTTGCTGTATCTCGCCCTGCCGATGCAGCCGGTATAGTTTGGAAAATAATCCTCGATGTCCGTTTTGAAATTCTCGAATGTTTTCTCGTCATCGCGATGCGCATTTGTGGCGCTGTTTGAAGGGAACAAATAATATTTTTCATTAATATTTTTCCAGTCATTAACAGTCGTGCTGTTTGCCGGAACCGTTGCGTAAGCAAAATAATTCCCCGGAATGACCGAATCTTTGCTTTGCTGTTTATAAAGTGCAATGGTAATTGGGACATTTTTCAAAGCCTTCATATTGCGCAAGCGCTGCACAACTTCCTGGGCAATCTGCTTCCCTTTTGTGTTTAACGTGCTCTGCGGGATTTTCACCTCATAGGTCGCGCCATATTTCTGTTTCTGGTAATAATAAACAGAATTCAGCGCAAGCCCGATCGCAACGCCCGACAGCTTTACGTTGCCTTTGCTGTCTTGCGTCAAATAATCCTGTTCCAATATTTGCGCAAGATAAATCGGATTTTTCTCATTTTGCTGCTGGACCGAACCCTTTCCATCGTTCATCGGATTCAGCCCGACATTGTCTTTTTCCTTCAAACCGTTCTTTTTCAGCTGGCTTTTTGTATATTTGCGGTTCAGCCATTTTGTAATTGTATCCGAGGAAAGATACTGCCCTTCCTGGAACAGATAGTCATCAGGGGAATAATTATGCTGTGCCACCCGCATCAGGCCGGTCTCAAACTCTTCAATATCATAAGAAGTGTTTAAATTGCTGACGACCAGCCCCCTTGATTTGCTCGTTTTGTACGGGTAAATGTTTTTATAATATTGGTCTGAAATCTGGTAACTCGTCACGATGGATGTTTCTTTTTTATTGTTGCTTTTCTGGACGACTTTGTCATCTGAACCGAATTTTGGCGTACAGCCCGCCAGTAAAACCATAGATAATATGAGGGGATACCATTTTTTCATACTGCCTGTTCCACCTTTTCATTTCTCGCTTTCCCTTGCTTATGATTTGAGATGTTCCAAAAACGACGCTTCATCCCAAATTTCAATGCCGAGCTGTTCTGCCTTTGTAAGCTTGGAGCCTGCATCCTCGCCGGCAATGACAAGATCGGTTTTTTTGCTGACGCTGCCCGTAACGCTTGCCCCGAGCGCTTCGAGCTTTTCTTTTGCCTCATTACGTGTCATTTGCGACAGTTTCCCGGTCAGCACCACCGTTTTGCCGGCAAAAGGCGATTCCAGCTGATCCGCATCGGCCGGTTTGGGGCCTTTATATGCCATATTGACGCCTAACTCTTTCAATTCACGGATTAAAGCTTCGGCTTCTTCGTTTTCAAAATAAGCGGCAATGGAATCGGCCATTTTTTCGCCGATATCCGGTATGGCTTCCAGTTCTTCACGCGTCGCTCCGGACAAGCGTTCCATCGTTCCAAACTGCTGCGCCAATATTTTGGCGGCTTTAGCGCCGACATGGCGGATGCCAAGCCCGAAAAGCAGTTTTTCCAACGAATTGTCTTTCGAAGCTTCGATCGCGGCCAGCAGATTGGAAACCGATTTTTCCCCCATTCTTTCCAGTTGTAATAGCTCTTCTTTTTTCAGCCGGTAAATATCCGCCACATCGTGGATCAGTTCATGCCGGAACAGCTGGCTGATGACTTTTTCGCCGAGCCCTTCGATATTCATCGCATCCCTTGACACGAAATGAATTAGCCCTTCACGAATTTGCGCCGGACAATTCGGATTGATGCAGCGGAGCGCCACTTCATCCTCTAACCGGACAAGTTCGCTGCCACAGTCCGGGCAATGTGTCGGCATAAAAAATTCCTGCTCGTTTCCGTTTCTCCGCTCCACGATTGGGCGAACCACTTCCGGAATGATGTCGCCCGCTTTTTTCACAACGACATAGTCGCCGATGCGGATATCTTTTTCACGGATTAAATCTTCATTATGCAACGTTGCCCGCTGGACGGTCGTACCCGCCACACGCACCGGTTCCAGAATCGCTGTCGGCGTGACAACACCGGTGCGTCCCACCTTCACTTCAATGCCGGTTAATTTCGTTACGACTTCTTCGGCAGGGAACTTGAAAGCAATTGCCCACCGCGGGCTTTTGACCGTCGTACCGAGGGCGGCCTGCTGGGCGTAATTGTTCACTTTTATGACGATGCCGTCAATTTCATAAGGAAGGTTCGGACGTTTTTCCGTCCATTCTGCGATATATTGCAGCACTTCCCCTATATCCCGGCATTTCCTTCGTTCTTTGTTCACCTTCAGACCGAGCCTCTCAAGAAAATCAAGCCCTTCACTATGGGTCAGAATATTCAAACCGTTTGTATCGCCGATCGCATACATAAACGTATCAAGGTTTCTCGATGCCGCAATTTTCGGGTCGAGCTGGCGCAGCGATCCGGCTGCCGCATTCCGTGGGTTGGCAAAAGGTTCTTCACCGTTCTCTTCCTTGATACGGTTCAATGCCTCAAAAGATTTTTTCGGCATATAGCATTCGCCGCGTGCTTCAATCGTGACCGGTTCATTCAGCCGGAGTGGAATGGAGCGGACGGTTCTGAGGTTGGCCGTGATGTCTTCGCCTATCGTGCCGTCCCCCCTTGTTGATCCTTGCACAAACAAACCATCTTCATATTTAAGGGAGATGGCCAGCCCGTCTATTTTCAGTTCGCAGACATATTCGTACGAATCCCCTACAGCCTCCCTGACCCTGCGGTCGAAATCCCGCAAATCGGCTTCGTTGAAGGCATTTGCCAGGCTCAGCATTGGGATGTCATGGACCACTTTGGCAAACCCGGACAAAGGTTCTCCTCCGACCCTTTGCGTTGGCGAATCCGGCGTAATCAAATCCGGATATGTATTTTCGATTTCCTGCAGCTCACGCAAAAGCTTATCATATTCTGAATCCGGGACAGTCGGACGGTCAAGGACGTAATAATCGTAGCTGTATTGGTTGAGCAATTTGCGCAGTTCGATCACCCGATTGGCTGCCGCATTATAATCCATGTGCAACAATCCTTTCCATCAGGATGCTGGCGGTGTGGGGCCGCCAGCTTTTCCCGTTCGTTGGCTAGACTTATTCTATTCTACTTTTGTGATCGGCGCAAATTCTGCCAAAAGCCTTTTAATGCCGACAGGGCTCGGGAATGCAATATCGAGTTCGAGCGATTTTCCTTCTCCTTTGACGCTGACAATGGTGCCAATTCCCCATTTTTTATGTTCGGCTTTATCGCCCACATTCCAGGAAAGTTTCTCAGCCCCTTGTTTTTGATGGGCGGCAGGACGCACCATCGGCCTTCGCTGCATTCTTTCGCTGCTTCGTGAAGAAGGGGAACGGAAATCAAGACCGTCTTCTTCCTCCCGGTTGGCCTGGTCAATTAATTCTTCCGGAATTTCACTAATAAACCGGGAAACCGGATTGATATTTGTCCGCCCGTACAGCGTCCGCATCTGCGCATTCGTAAGGTACAGTTCTTCTTCGGCGCGCGTTACACCGACATACATGAGACGCCTTTCTTCTTCCATTTCCGCTTCATCCATCAGGGAACGGCTGTGCGGAAAGACCCCTTCTTCCATTCCAATTAAAAAGACGACCGGAAACTCAAGCCCTTTTGCCGCATGAAGTGTCATTAACACTACAGCATCTTTCGGCACATCTTCTTCATCCAGCCGGTCAATATCGGCAACGAGCGCTAAATCGGTCAAAAAGGAGATTAAACTTTTATCATCATTATTTTTCTCAAATTCCTGCGCAACCGAAATAAATTCATCGATATTTTCAAGCCGGCTTTCGGCTTCAATCGATTTTTCCAGTTTGAGCGCTTCGCGGTATCCTGACTTCTCCAGCAGTTCTTCCACGAGTTCAGTGACGGACAGATATTCCTGCATCCGGTTGAAATTGCGGATAAACTCGTAAAATTCTCGGGCGGATTTGGCGATTTTCGGGCTGAGGCCAATAAAATCAGTATCCTGAAGGGCGGCAAATAAAGAAATATCCTGGTCCGCTGCATAGCGCGCAATTTTATCCATCGAAGTTGAGCCGATGCCGCGTTTCGGCACATTGATAATTCGAAGCAGGCTGATATCATCATCAGGGTTGGCAATCAGCCGCAAATAGGCCAAAATATCTTTGATTTCTTTCCGGTCATAGAACCGGATGCCGCCGACGATATTGTATTCGATGTTGGATTTCATGAACACTTCTTCGACGACGCGGGACTGGGCGTTCGTGCGGTACAGGACGGCAATGTCGGAGTATTTGCGTTTTCCGGACGCCGTCAGTTCCTTAATTTTTCCGGCGACAAACTGTGCTTCCGCCTGTTCGCTGTCCGCCCGGTAATAGACAATATTTTGCCCTTCTTCGTTTTCCGTCCATAAGTTTTTCTTTTTCCGGTTTGCGTTGTTTTCTATCACTTTATTGGCGGCCTGCAAAATTTTCTTTGTGGAGCGGTAATTTTGTTCAAGCAAAATAACTTTCGCGTTCGGATAGTCTTTTTCAAACGATAAAATATTCATGATATCCGCGCCGCGCCACCGGTAGATCGACTGGTCATTATCCCCGACAACGCAAATATTCTGGAACCGCGACGCCAGAAGTTTTACAAGTGTGTACTGGGATTTATTGGTATCCTGATATTCATCAACGTGAATGTATTGGAATTTTCTTTGGTAGTATTCGAGGACTTCCGGGACGCGCTTAAATAATTGGATCGTCATCATGATGAGATCGTCGAAATCAAGCGACTGGTTTTTCCTCAGCCGTTTTTGGTAAGCTTCATACACATCGCTTACGACCTGGTCAAAAAAGTCGCCGGCATGCTTTGCGTACTGTTCGTAATCGATGAGATCATTTTTTGCGCTGCTGATTTTCCCGAGAATCGCACGCGGATCAAATTTTTTCGGATCGAGATTCTTTTCTTTTAAAATATTCTTGATGACCGATAATTGGTCGGTTGAATCAAGAATCGTAAAATTGCGGTTAAAACCGATCCGATCGATGTCCCTTCTTAAAATGCGCACGCACATCGAGTGGAAAGTAGAAATCCATACTTCCTCGGCGGCGCCCCCCATAATGCCGGCAATCCTTTCCTTCATTTCGCGCGCGGCTTTGTTCGTAAATGTAATTGCCAAAATATTATACGGGTTGACGCCTTTTTCCACCATTAAATAAGCGACGCGGTGGGTCAGCACCCTCGTTTTGCCGCTTCCCGCCCCGGCGAGAATCAAAAGCGGGCCTTCAGTTGTTTTGACCGCTTCTTTCTGCTGCGGGTTCAGTCCGTTCAGAAGGCGGTCAGTTAAAAATTGCATAGTTTCACCACCACAAAAGAACATTTGTTCCTATTTTATCACAATTCCGTTAGCTTCACAACTTGGACCGTTTTTACGGCCTCCTGGATATTTTCATAGACAACATTGCCGACAACAACCACATCCGCAACCTGCGCCATTTCCGCTGCCTGCTGTGCTGTGCGGATGCCGCCGCCGTAAAACAAAGTTGCCTTTTCAAGCACGTTTTTGACTTTTTCAACAAGATTTTTATCCCCGTATAATCCGCTGTATTCCAAATAAAAAACCGGAAGCTTGAACATATGCTCAGCCATCCTCGCATAAGCGATGACATCTTCATCATCAAGGCGGGTATCTGCTTCCGCCGCCCGGGCTGCTTTGCAGTCAGGATTTAAAATACAGTAGCCTTCCATAAAGATCTCGTTCCAGTCCATCAGCTCGCCGTATTCTTTTACAGCCTGATGGTGGACACCGGTGATCCATGTCGTACTTCTGCTGTTTAAGACTGTTGGAATTAAGTACAGATCATAGCCGGGCGTGATCGTGTCCAAGTTCGACACTTCCAGGCAGCACGGCACTGCGTATCTCCTTACCCTTGACATCAGTTGGAGCGTATTGTCGAGCGTCACGCCGTCCGTCCCGCCGATGATGATTGCATCGGTCCCAGACTCGCAAATTTTTTCCAAGTCGTTGTCCGAAATTTCCTTGTTCGGATCCAATTTGAAGGCATGCCGCCATTCGCGCACATCGTACATAAACCGGAAATCCTCCATTCTTCATCCATCATAGCCCATTATAGCATTTGCAGGCTTGCGCAAAAAAGCTTTTCCTCGGCTAGGAAAAATATAACAGCAATCGGCTTTTGCCGGCACGCTTCGCACTTTTCAAAAAGGAAAACCGGAAAGAATTTTTGCTATTACTGTCAAATACCGCGCTTACTTTCCCAAGTCCGTCCGTGCAAAATCATGATAATATAAAAATATGAGAATTCTATTAAATTTTCCAAGGGGGCTGGATGATATGGATGATCAGATGATGTTAATGAAGATCACGAAGAAAGACATCGACGCGCTCATTCAGAAATTGGACTTGTTTCTGAAGGAAAGAAACGAAAAGAAACGGTAGCCGGAAAAGTACATCCAGATTTCGGATACCCATTCTCCCGGAACAAACTATCAGACTTTTATTCAATTTAGTATAATAAAAGTAAAACGCATGAGCCCGGGTGATCTACATGAACGTGGGATCCATCATCAAGCTGCACCGCATACAGCAAAATTTGACACAGGAAGAATTGGCAGACGGGATCATTTCCACTTCTTATTTATCGAAAATCGAGAATGGAAAAATTGAACCGCATGAAGATGTCATCAAACTTTTAAGCGCACGCCTTGGAATTGACTTAACCAGCCAGGCAGATGCAAACATTAAGAAGAAATGTGAAGACTGGTTTCATTTGCTGCTTACATCAAAGGATACGGATTTAATCAAAAAAACTTATGAAGAAATCTTTCCAATTGCAGAGAATATGCAGGATATGGAACTTTCGGTTTTATGGAAAATCCATCTGGTCCGGTATTATTTGAAAATCGAAGCTTATGATCTGGCTAAACAACAAATAGATAAACTTAGAGAAATCAGTTCAACTTTCAATCCAATACAAAAATATTACTGGCTGAAATTTAATGGAAACTATTATTCTATGATTAATCAACAGCAAAATGCGCTTCAATATTATACACTTGCAGACAACATTAGTATCCAAACAAATATATCAGAAGAAGAAAAAGCCGACCTTTCCTATACTTTATCTGTTACATGCAGCAAGTTGAGGTTAACCTCAGAAGCGCAAAATTATGCTGCTAAAGCTCTTGAATATTATAAGCAAAACTATCATTTTGAAAGATGTGCCGAATGCCACATTATCCTTGGAATTTCATCTCGAAGAATTCGTCAATATGATAAGGCAATTCAAAACTATCAGTTGGCGCAAAAATTAGCAGAACTTACCAAAAGGAAAGATCTTATTCGATTAGTGCATCAAAATTTAGGGCATTTACACTCCGTCCAAAATAACAGAGAAGAAGCAATTTCCCATTATGCAGAAATAATAAAAGAAGAAACTTCTCATTTTGAAGTTCGTCTGCTTGCCCTTATCTCAATTATTGAGGAATATTACAAAAGCTCACATTATGAAAAAGCATTGGGAAAGGTCATGCAGGGACTTGGTTGGTTGGATAAAATCGGAAAAGATAACTATCTTATATTCTATTATGAGCTTACGGTATATAAGTTCCTGCTTAACGAAGAATATGAAGAATTTGAGAAAACATTGTTAGATTTTATTCCTATTTTAAAACAACAAAAAGATTATGCACGCTTGACAACATATACTGAAATGCTTGGGGACTTTTATGTAGAAAATCACAAATATAAACTTGCCACGATCTATTTTAAAGTAGCAATAGAATCATATAACAAAATCATAGAAATTTGAAAGGAAGGTAGTTTAAATGAAAAAATACTTTGTAATTTTTGGTATTGTATCTGTTTTGTTTGCTTCTTCTTTTGTTAAATTGGAGAGCACAGCATTACACACTAAAAAAGTTGCTTATGAAGCAGAACCACGGGTACTAGTTGTAAAATCCCCGACGGCACTTGCTCTTAGTGCAAAACCAAACTATGAAGCAGAACCACGGGTATTATAATTGCTATACTCCTAACCACCCTAATCTTGTGTTCACTTTCAATTCTAATATTTTGAAACAGGCGGATGTTCGCCTGTTTTTTTTTGCGTGAAAAAAGCTCTGCTTCAAAATGAAGAGAGCTTTTTTCAGCTGTTATTCTTCTGTTTCGTTTTCTTCCGCATTGTTATCCTGTTTGTGCTTTTTTTCGATGCGGTCGAGGACCATTTGATATGAATCGTTGCCGTAATTGAGGCAGCGTTTGACGCGTGAAATGGTGGCCGTGCTAGCGCCTGTTTCGGTCTCAATGGCATGGTACGTTTTATCGTTACGCAGCATTCTCGCCACTTCCAAGCGCTGCGTCATTGCCTGTATTTCATTGACGGTGCACAAATCATCAAAAAAGCGATAGCACTCTTCTATGGTTTCAAGCGACAAAATCGCTTCAAACAATTGGTCAAGCGCTCTTCCGCGTAATTTATCAATTTGCATAAACCTTTACATTCTCCTTTGCTCCATTGCTTTCCGGCGCAACCCGGCCGGCTGGCCATTCATTTTGCGTTTAATCGGATACCGTCACACTGCCCAGGCTCTGGACAATATTAATCCACGTTTTTCCCGGTACCAATTTGATCGGCTCACCGTCTTTATACGGTAGGATCCTGCCATTGTCGTTTTCCCATTCGACTTCCTGTAGCTTCCCTTTCTGGATCAAATACGCTTTGCCGCCGGATGTTAAATCAATATCCCTGCGCCCGTAACTGTCGATCAGTTTGTGCTTAGCGGCCACTATAAATAAATTATCGATCAAAACCGGCTGATTGTTGTTCGCATCCACTGTCTGCACGCCGCCTGAGTAACGGGTATACCTTTGTTTTTCCGCATCATAACGGTACTCGGCGTTTAAATTGCTTTGGTTTGAATAACGGATGCTGATTTTGCCGGCTGAAATCCCCGAGATGTTTTTCACTTCTTTTTCCGTCATAAAAGGTAGCGGAGACGGTGCATTGTCCATCACATAGCCTTTTTCTTTGGCGCCTTTTAAAATATTTTTATAAGTGATGTAGGAATTATGCGGCGCTTTTCTTGCAGATGAGCGGTAAAACAGGGTGCCGTCATACTGCATGCCGTTCAGCTCATCGACATAACCCGAATCGAGTAGTTTTTTCGCCCCCGGGCTGTAGCCGTGTGCAATATATAAAGCGTTGTAACCTTTCGCCAGTTTAATAAAATATGGCCTGGCGCTTCTGATAGGGCCGATGTTGGACGGCATATCACTCTCAAAAATAGCAACGAACCTGGTAATATTCCCTTCCGCAAGTGCTTCGTAAACAATATCGGCCGAACACAGCCCCGATTGCGTGCGTGCAAGGGGATGGTTGTTCACCATGACGGCAACAGCACGCCTATCGGGTTTACTGCTTGTCTTAAGGCCCGTTAATGGTTCCGTCCATCTCTTTTCCGTCGCCTGCAAAGATTTAGCGCCTGTTCCGTTTTCCTCCTGCTGTGTGCCGGTACTGTTTTGGCGGCCGCAAGCCGATAGGACAAACAAGAGCACAAGCATCCATATCAAATTTTTCTTTTTCATCCTTGCAACTCCAATCGCTCTTTCTAAACTCCAAAAAACCCCCGCTTTTTAAGATGGGCCGGCTGTGGCGCAGGGTCTGGTCCTGCGGCAAAATGAATGCATTCCCTTTTTCGAAAGTACCATCTCCCTTTTTTCAAGCGGGAAAAAGATAACCAGCAGAACCGCGCTGCCCATTTCTCCCGCTCTTAAATATTGAATAGTTGATACTTTATTATTTTAACGCATTATAGTTGGAAAGAGTATTGTTTTCTTCATGACATCGTACATTCCTTTTGAAGTAATCCGGATGTAAGGCAAGTGGGTTGCGCATAAAAAGAGCAAAGAATACATCGGGTCATCATAATGGTAACCGCGCTTCTTCAGGACTTCAGCGAACTTTTTCATTTGCCCGATTAAATCTTCCATATTTTGATCCGACATGATTCCGCCGACCGGGAGCGGGATTTCATGGACGATCTCCCCCTTTTCCGCAATTACGATGCCGCCGCCCAGTTCTTTCATCCGTTTAAAGGCCAGCATCATGTCGCTTTTAGATTTGCCGATGCATAAAATATCCCCTGTGGACGAGTAGGATGACGCCAGCCCCATCAGGCCTTTTGCAAACCCTTTGATTAATGTGTTGATGCGCCATTTTCCCTTTTTATCCATCAGCATCAAAAAATTATCTTCGTAATCGTCAGGCAGCACATCGTATGAAACGTCGTACGTAATCGAGTACGGCTTCGTAATGACGCTGTTGGACATCTCAATCCCGAACGGCATGGAGAATTGCAAATCATCATACTCAAGATCCCATTCTAGCTGGAGCGGGCCATGGCCAAACGATTCCCAATCGATCGGTTCCTCCTGTTCTACTGCTTTCCCGTCTTTTTTCATCCATATCCCTTTAGACAGGACAGAGACAGGTACCGGATTCGTTTCACTTTCGAGAAAATTGATGCTCGCCACTCTGCCCGTGGCAATCATACCGTGCAAATGCTGGATATTATAATAGCGGGCCACATTGTAGCTTGCCATCAAATACGCGTCAACCGGCGGAACCCCGTGTTTCATCGCGATTTTGATCATTCTGTCAAGCACGCCCTGCTCGTAAAAAGCCGGCGAGCTTCCATCGCTTGTAAAAAACATTTGATCATACTGGTCAATGCCGAGCGTTTTTATTTCGTCCAGCAAAGCAGGCAGGTCGGGGCGGATCGATGAATAACGCAGAGATATCGTGTAACCCTGCATCAGCCGGTTCAACACTTCTTTTCCCGTCATTGCTTCATGGTCACAGTCTGCCCCAAACAGCATCATTTTTGCCAATGTTTTTTCCGATGCACCTGGAAAATGCCCTTCAATTTTCTTTCTCATCCGTTTTGCTTCCTGGATCCAGTGAAGAATCAAGTCATCGCCGTCCGCCAATTTCGGCCAGCCCGTCAATTCCCCTCCCTGCAGCACAGCATCATGTTCAAGCCACGATTTCACGCTCTCATGTGAAAAAATCATTTCTTCATTTGCAAGTTCCGTCTGTCCGTCGAATCGGGCCCACCAATACATTGTGACAGGGAAATGGCGGAACCTTTGCACGAGAGAAAACGCTTTCTTTTTGTCCGACAATAAAACGAGCATAAGATTATCGTTAATCAATGTTGTCGTCCCTGTTTGGGCTGCATAAAGGGCAAAGGATTGGGGATTATATAGTTGAAAAGGGTGGACATGCGGTTCAACATACCCGGGCACCAGCCACTGGCCCGAACAATCCACAACCTCGCAACCGGCCAGATTTTCAGGCAGTTTATCCCCGGTATATACAATGCGGTCCTGATATATCCAAATATGCCCCGATATCCACTTTCTTAACGTGGAATGCAGAAAACGGGCATTTTTTAAAACCATGGTAGGCGCCAAATTGCCGTCGAGTACGGCAACGTGCTCTCTGATTTGTTTATTTTTCCATCTGTAGCGTTGGTCAAGCATTTTGTCATTCCTCCCTAGGGGGAACCCTAATATAAAATTATTTTACCATATTTTAGCCATTAAAGCAGTAAAGAAATTTGAAAACATGCAAAAAGGTGACTTGCAGCAATGAAGATAGCCCCAAATATTGGCATTATGAATGCACTGATCCGGATTACGTGTGGCCTTACCTCGCTTGCCTGGGCGACGGCCAAATTATCGCGAAAACCGTGGTGCAGCACATACTTAATGGTAGCGTTTATGGGTGCGATGAAAGTCGGGGAAGGAATTGTCCGTTACTGCCCTGTGACGGATTTTCTTCAAAACCAGCAAATGAATACGGATAAAAGTGAAGGGTAAACAAAGGCCGGCTGTTTTTCCGGCCTTTGCGGATGTCCGGGGCGTAAAGCCTATTTTCTCTTGCCAATATCATTCCGGTAGAAAAACCCTTCAAAATTCAAGCCGTCTAATTCGTTATACAGTTGTTTCCTTGCCTCTTCCAGCGTGCGGGCCTTTCTACCGATAAAAAGGACCCTGCCACCGTTGGAAACGAGCCTGCCGTCCGCAACCCGCGTACCGGAGTGAAAAACGAAGGACTCCAGCGGCGCAAGCGTGGGAAGCGGCACGCCTTTTTCATAATGGCCGGGATAGCCGTTTGACGCAATGACAACGCCCAAAACCGCATCCGGGCTCCATTGGATGTCCGGTGTTTTTCCATGTAAAAGGTCAAGCACAATCTGTACCAAATCGGATTTGAGCCGTTCAAGCACTACCTGTGTCTCCGGGTCGCCAAAACGGGCGTTAAACTCGATCACTTTCACGCCGCTCCGGGTAAGGATCAACCCTGCATACAAAACCCCTGTAAACGGGCTGCCTTCTTGTGCCAGTGCTTTCGCGGCCGGCCGTAAAATGCCTGCCACCGCCTTTTCCACTTCTTCATCGGGAATTTGCGGAACCGGGGAGTAGGCGCCCATCCCGCCTGTATTCGGGCCTTTGTCGCCGTTATAGGCACGCTTATGATCGCGCGCGATCACCATCGGAAAAACATTTTCTCCATTGACGAACGCCATCAGGGAAAACTCTTCCCCTTCCAAAAATTCTTCTACGACCACTTGCTTGGAGGCATCCCCGAATTTTTGCTCGAGCAGAGCGGCACGTAGCGCTTCCCGTGCTTCTTCCAAAGACATCGCCACGGTAACGCCTTTCCCCGCTGCCAGCCCGTCAGCTTTGATGACGATTGGAGCGCCTTTTTCTTCAATATATCGTTCCGCTTCTTCATAGCTGGAAAACAAGCGGTAATCCGCGGTCGGGATCTCATATTTTTGCATCAATTCTTTTGCAAAAGCTTTGCTGCTTTCAATTCTTGCCGCCTTTTGGGTCGGTCCGAAAATTTTCAGGCCGGCATTTTGGAATTCATCCACAATCCCCGCGCTTAACGGGGCTTCCGGGCCGACAACCGTCAAATCGATGCCCTTTTCTTTTGCAAAAGCAACCAAGGAAACGATATCCATTTCATGAATCGGAACCGTTTCGGCAATATTCGCGATACCACCGTTGCCCGGCGCGCAATAAACTTTATCGGCAAGCGGGCTTTCTGCAATTTTTTGGCAGACCGCATGCTCGCGGCCTCCGCTCCCAATTACAAGTACTTTCATTTTATCGTGGCCCCTTTATCCTGTCTATAGATTCGTAAACTTTCCTGACTGTTGATTGCGGAGGCTGGCCGGAGCGCCTTCACTTTTCTATTTATCCAGCTCCGGCGCCTATCGGCTGGAGTGTTTCTTGTCCTTCTCCCTACGATAAGCAGGCATCGGCTCGTTGCCTCGCCGTGTTTCCTTTATCTCAGTCGAAAGGCCTGAAATCCGTGCACCGATGGGCAGTCGCCTCCGCTTTTCTACATTAATGTTTAAAGTGCCTGATACCGGTGAAGACCATGGCAATGCCGTATTCGTCGGCTTTTTTAATCGAGTCTGCGTCGCGGATTGAGCCGCCCGGCTGGATGATGGCAGTGATGCCGGCTTTGGCAGCCGCTTCAACGGTATCATCCATCGGGAAGAACGCATCGGACGCCATGACGGAACCTTTCGCTTTTTCGCCGGCCTGGGCAAGCGCAATTTCAGCAGATCCGACACGGTTCATCTGCCCGGCGCCTACACCGAGCGTTTTTTCCGTATCAGTTACGACAATGGCATTTGATTTCACATGTTTCACAACTTTCCAGGCAAGTTTCAATGCTTTCCATTCCTGCTCCGTTGGTACTCGTTTCGTTACAGTTTTCACTTGGGCCTCATCTAATGTATATGTATCCTGATCTTGGATCAGCAGCCCGCCTTCTACGGAAGTGATGATTTCTTCTGGTTTGCGAACATCCGAGAAAGGAACCGTCAGCAGGCGGATATTCTTTTTGCTCGCCAAAATTCCAAAAGCTTCATCATCAAATGAGGGGGCAATGACAATTTCAAGGAAAATATCATGCAGCAGTTTGGCTGTTTCCACGTCAACAGGGCGGTTAAATGCGACAATCCCGCCAAAAATCGATTTTGGATCTGCTTCATACGCTTTTTTGTATGCTTCAAGCGCCGTTTCCCCGATACCGATGCCGCACGGGTTCATATGCTTCACAGCGACTGCAGCCGGTTCTTTAAAATCTTTTACGATCTGCAGGGCAGCATCTGCATCGCGAATATTATTGTACGATAATTCTTTGCCGTGCAGCTGCTTCGCATGTGCGATCGAAAATTCCGAGCCGAGCGGATTGATGTAAAAGCTCGCTTTTTGATGCGGGTTTTCCCCGTAACGGAGCGTTTGTTTCAATTCATATGTAAAGGTGACGCGTTCCGGGTTTTCTTCGCCAACGCGTTCCGTCATATAATTGGCAATATAAGCATCATACGCAGCCGTGTGGCGGAATACTTTGGCAGCAAGCGCCTTTTTCGTTTCTTTTGCCACATCGCCGTATTCTTTGATTTCATCAATGACTTTGCTGTAGTCGGCTGCATCCACGACAACCGTGACATATTCAAAATTTTTCGCGGCCGCACGCAGCATCGACGGCCCGCCGATATCAATGTTTTCAATGGCCTCTTCTTCCGTTACATCCGGTTTTGCGATCGTCTGCTGGAAAGGGTAAAGATTGACGCAAACCAGATCGATCGGCTTGATGCCGTGTTCCCGGATTTGTTTTTCATGTTCCGGGATGCGTTTGGCCAACAGCCCGCCGTGGATATTCGGATGCAGCGTTTTTACCCTGCCTTCCAAAATTTCAGGAAATCCTGTTACTTTTTCGACACCTGTGACAGGTACCCCCGCTTCTTCCAGCGCTTTTTTCGTGCCGCCTGTTGATAAAATTTCAAAGCCGAGCCCGCTCAAATTTTTGGCAAACTCCACAACCCCTGTTTTGTCCGAAACACTGATTAAAGCTCTTTTCATTCCAGTAAAACCTCCATGCTAGTTTGTTGTGCAAACAGTTTTTTGAGCACGTTCGGATATAACACATGCTCTGTTTCATGAATTCTTGCCGCCAATGTTTCAGGCGTGTCCCCGTCAAGCACCGGGACGGCCGCCTGGGCAATAATCGGACCCGTATCCATTCCTTCATCGACATAATGGACCGTTACACCCGTCACTTTGACGCCCGCCGCGAACGCCTGCCCGATCGCATCTTTTCCCGGAAAAGCCGGCAGCAAAGACGGATGGATATTGACGATTTTTTGCGGGTACGCATCCAGGATCACGGAGCCGATCAGCCGCATATAGCCGGCAAGCACAATCCATTCAATTTCCTTCTTCTGTAAAAGTACCAATATCTCCTGCTCGTACGCCTGTTTATCCGGATAAGCTTTTGGATTAAAGACAAAGGCCGGAATGTTCTCTTTCGCGGCCCGCTTAATCACCTTCGCCCCTTCACGGTCGCACACCATCAGTTCAACGCTGGCATCGATTTCCCCGTTTTTGGCAGCATCGGCAATCGCCTGAAAATTCGTGCCGCTCCCCGATGCGAAAACAGCTATTTTACGCATATTCACCGCTCCCCGCTGTAAAACGGACGCCTGCTGTATTAGTTACTTTCCCGATCACATAAGCCTGTTCGCCCGATTCGTTAAAAAATTCCACGGCCGCTTGCGCATCTTCCGCATTCACTGCCAGAACAAAACCGATCCCCATATTAAAAACATGAAACATTTCATCGCGGCTGATCTTACCGTAAGATTCAATGGCAGTGAAAACCGGTGGCACCGGCCAAGAACCGGTTATGATTTCAACGCCGAGATCCCCGTCCATCATGCGTGGTATGTTTTCGTAAAAACCGCCTCCCGTGATATGTGCCATGCCTTTGATTTCAAATTTCCTTAATGCCTCTAAAACAGGTTTTACATAAATTTTTGTCGGGGTTAACAACACATCCCCAAGTGGCTTTCCCAACTCAGGGAGAACCGTATCCAGGGGCAGCCCGCGGTCCTTTAGGAAAATTTTCCGGACAAGCGAGTAGCCGTTGCTGTGGATCCCGCTTGAAGCAAGGCCGATCAGCATATCCCCCGGCTGGATATTTTCCCCCGTGACAAGCGCGTCTTTTTCACAGGCGCCGACGGCAAAACCAGCGAGATCGTATTCTTCCCTTGCATACAAATCCGGCATTTCCGCCGTTTCGCCGCCGATCAGTGCGCAGCCCGCCTGCACACACCCTTCCGCAACGCCTTTTACAATCTGCTCGATCTTCTCCGGATCAGCCGAACCGCAACCGATGTAATCAAGAAAATAGAGCGGTTCCGCCCCCTGTACAACGATATCGTTCACGCACATCGCAACACAGTCAATGCCGATCGTGTCATGCCGGCCCATTAAAAATGCCAGTTTCAATTTCGTGCCGACCCCATCCGTTCCGGAAACGAGGACGGGCTGCCGGTAATGGAGTTCGGAAAGGTCGAACACGCCGCCGAATCCGCCAAGTCCGCTGATTACCCCCGGCCGGTTTGTGCGTGCAACATGTTTTTCCATCCGTTTGACCGCTTCATAGCCTGCTTCAATGTCTACGCCGGCATCCCGATATGTGTTTGACATATGACTCCTCCGTAAAATGCTATTTTTTAATCAATTCTTTTTCATGCGGCAGCACCGTATCCGGATAGATTTCCGTCGGATAGTTGCCGGTGAAGCAGGCGAGGCATTGGCCGCAAGTTTCGTTGATGGCCGGCCTGCCGATTGCTTCGAGCATATTTTCAACTGTTAAAAATGTAAGCGAATCCGCTCCGATGATCTGGCGGATTTCTTCCACACTGTGGTTGGCGGCAATCAGTTCTTCGTGCGTGGACGTATCGATGCCATAAAAACAAGGATGTTTCATCGGCGGCGAACTGATGCACACATGCACTTCCGTTGCGCCGGCATCCCTGAGCATGGAAACGATCCTTTTGCTTGTCGTCCCGCGCACGATTGAATCATCTACCATAATAACTCGTTTGTCTTCCACAATGGCGCGCACTGGGGAAAGCTTCATTTTTACGCCCTGCTCGCGCAAAGACTGCGACGGCTGGATGAACGTGCGCCCGACGTAACGGTTTTTGATCAGGCCCATTTCATACGGGATGCCCGATTGTTCCGCATAACCTATCGCTGCCGAAATGCTTGAATCGGGCACACCTGTCACGACATCCGCTTCAATGCCCGCCTGTATCGCCAGCCGTCTCCCCATATTTTTGCGGGCGGCATGGACGTTAATGCCGTGGATATTGCTGTCTGGGCGCGAAAAATACACATATTCCATTGTGCAAATCGCAGGATACGTTGCATATGAATAGTGCTCGGACTCGATGCCATGGTCGCTGATTGATACAAGTTCCCCCGGGCGGATGTCGCGGATATACTCGGCGCCGACAATGTCAAATGCGCACGTTTCCGAGGCGACGCAGTAAGCATCACCGATCTGTCCGAGCGAAAGCGGGCGCAAGCCGTTCGGATCGAGGGCTACAAGCAATTCATCTTCCGTCATGACGACAAAAGCATACGCCCCTTTTAACATCGTCAACGCGCTTTTCATCTGTTCTTTAATCGTGCGGTAACCGCTCCTTTTCATTAAATGGGCGAGCACTTCGGTATCGGATGTTGTCTGGAAAATGCTGCCCTGCATTTCGAGTTGGTGCTTCAACGTATGCGCATTGACAAGATTGCCGTTATGGGCAAGCGCTAGGCTGCCGTTTTGCGAACGGAACAGAAGCGGCTGGACGTTTTCAATCCCGCCCCCTCCGGCTGTCGCATAGCGGACGTGGCCGAGGGCGGCATCCCCGTTAAGCCCTTCGAAAGTTTCGGTTGTAAATACTTCGGTCACAAGCCCTTCCCCTTTTTTGCCGATTAACCGGCCGTTTTGTTTGACAACAATGCCCGCTCCTTCCTGGCCCCTGTGCTGCAGACTGTGGAGCCCATAATACGTCAGCTGTGCCGCCTCTTTATGCCCCCAAATGGCGAAAATCCCGCATTCTTCGTTTAATCCTTTTATTTCAGCAAGCATGCCAAAGCTCCTTTCCAGGCATTCTCACAATCCTGCCTGCCTGCTTGAATCCAAGTCTCGCCGTTTTCCCCTTTTATCGTGATCTTTTCATCATCTGTAACTTTTCCAATACATACCGCATCTTCCAGCAATCTTTCAAAAGCCTGCTGATGTTCTTTTTTCACAGACACAATAAACCTCGACTGGGTTTCACTAAATAAAGCAACAACCGGGTTTCCTTTTAAAGTGGTTTCCGCCCCCAAACCTTCTGTTCCAAACAGGCATTCGGCAAGTGCCGTTGCAAAGCCGCCTTCCGAAAGATCGTGTGCACTTTGGACGAGGCCGGACTGGATCGCCACAAGCAGCTGGTGCTGACGGCGCGCTTCGGTTGCCAAATCAATGGCAGGCGGTTTTCCGAAAATGACACCGTCCACAAACTTTTGCAATTCGCTGCCGCCGAATTCCGGTTTTGCCTCCCCGATCAGATAGATCAAATCCCCGAACTGTTTAAACGTTTGCGTCGTAATATGACCGATATCTTCAATCAGCCCGACCATGCCGACAACCGGCGTCGGGTACACGGCCTGGACGGATGCTTCTTTTCCTTCCGTTTTCTGCAACGTTTCATTGTAAAGCGATACATTTCCGCCGATGACCGGGGTTTCCAGTTCACGGCATGCTTCGCTCATGCCGTCTGCCGCTTTTTCGAGCTGCCAGAAGATTTCCGGCTTTTCCGGGGCGCCGAAATTCAGACAGTCCGTGATGCCGAGCGGCTGAGCTCCGGAACAGATGATATTGCGCGCCGCTTCCGCCACTGCAATTTTCCCGCCGGTTTCCGGATCCAAATACACATATCGGGCATTGCAGTCAGTCGTCATCGCGAGCGCTTTTCGTGTCCCGCGGATTCTGACAACCGCCGCATCCGACCCCGGTGCGACGACTGTGTTTGTGCGCACCTGGTAATCGTATTGTTCATACACCCATTCCTTGCTCGCAATCGTCGGCTGCTTCAACAGCCGGAAAAAAGTTTCCTGAAGGTCGCCGACATCCGGGATTGCCGGATTCATTGCCTGATAAGCCGAAAAATAAGCCGGTTCTTTTGGCGGTTTATGGTACAAGGGCGCATCTTCCACAAGCGCATCGACCGGCACTTCCGCGACAAGATCCCCGTGGTGGTACAATTTCAGCATTTTATCATCGGTCACCGTGCCGACCGCGACAGCATCGAGCCCGTATTTTTGGAACAAGCGGATAATCTCCTCTTCCCGTCCTTTTTTCACAACGATCAGCATCCGTTCCTGCGATTCCGACAGCATCATTTCGTACGGCGTCATGCCGGTTTCGCGCTGCGGGACATGATCGAGGTTCATGACTAAACCGACACCCGCTTTGCTTGCCATTTCCGACGAAGAGGAGATTAATCCAGCGGCGCCCATGTCCTGAATCCCGACAAGCGCATCATTGTGGACGAGTTCGAGGCATGCTTCCAACAGCAGCTTTTCCATAAACGGATCGCCGACCTGGACTGCCGGGCGTTTTTCATCCGAAGCTTCGCTGAGCTGTTCGGAAGCAAAAGTCGCACCGTGGATCCCGTCACGCCCTGTTTTTGCGCCGACATACATGACCGTATTGCCGATGCCGCGCGCCTGTCCTTTTTGGATATCTTTATGTGCAATCAGACCGACGCACATCGCATTGACAAGCGGATTGCCGTCATAGCAAGGGTCAAATGCAACTTCCCCCCCGACTGTCGGGATACCGATGCAGTTGCCGTAACCTGCGATGCCGGCCACCACTTCTTTAAAAAGATGCTTGACGCGAGGAGAGTCGAGTTCACCGAAGCGCAAAGAATTGAGGAGCGCGATCGGCCTTGCCCCCATCGAAAACACATCGCGGATAATCCCGCCAACGCCAGTTGCCGCACCCTGGTACGGTTCAATCGCAGATGGATGGTTATGGCTTTCGATTTTAAACACGACGGCGAGCCCATCGCCGATATCGATAATGCCCGCGCCTTCCCCCGGGCCCTGCAGGACGCGTTCGCCTTTTGTGGGGAATTTTTTCAAAACCGGTTTTGAGTTTTTGTAGCTGCAATGTTCCGACCACATGACGGCGAAAAGCCCTATTTCCGTATAGTTTGGCGTCCTGCCAAGGATATTTTCCACCAGCGCAAATTCTTCATCGGTCAGTCCGATTTCACGATAGATTTTTTGGCTTTTGATTTCGGCCGGGCTTGGTTCAAGCAATAACGGCATGGGATTCCCTCCAGTTTTTTACGATCGATTTAAAAAGTTTCAGACCGTCCTGGCTTCCGAGCAATGTTTCAACAGCACGCTCCGGATGGGGCATCATCCCGAGCACATTGCCTTTTTCATTCACAATTCCCGCAATATTGGCAATACTTCCGTTAGGATTGTCCCGATAAGTAAACACAATTTGCCCATTTTCTTTTAGCTTTTCGAGCGTTTCGGCATCGCAGTAATAATTCCCTTCGCCATGGGCAACCGGAATGCGGATCGTCTCCCCTTCTTCGTACAGGGAAGTGAACATCGTGGAGGCATTTTCAACCTGCAGCGAAACGGTTTTGCAAACAAATTTCAACCCGGCATTCCTGAGCATTGCACCCGGCAAAAGCCCCGATTCCAGCAAAATCTGGAACCCGTTGCAGACGCCAAGCACTGGCTTTCCTTCCTCCGCCGCTTTGATGACCGCCTGCATGACCGGTGAAAAACGCGCAATCGCGCCGGAACGCAAATAGTCGCCGTAAGAAAATCCACCCGGCAGTAAAATTCCGTCAAATGCATCCAAATTGTCCGCATCATGGCGTACGTATTCCGCTTCTTCACCAAGCGCATCTTGAATCGCATGAAACATATCCACGTCACAATTGGACCCTGGAAATACGATCACAGCAAACTTCACGGAGCAACACACTCCTCAATTTCATAGCGGTAGTCTTCGATGACAGGGTTTGCCAGCACCCGCCCGCACACTTCCTGAATGATGGCATCCAAATCGCGTCCGGACGGTTCCACCAAAAGTTCCAGGAATTTTCCGGCCCGCACTTCCTTCACTTCCCGGTAGCCAAGATGCTCCAGTGATTGTTTAATGGCTGCCCCCTGTGGATCCAATACGCGCTCGCGCAGTGTGACATAGACTTTGACCTTATACATGCGAAATATCTCCTCTCAAGCGATTTAAGATTTCCTGGTAAACTTCCGTTAAGCTGCCCAAATCCCGGCGGAATACATCTTTATCGAGTTTCCGGTCCGTTTCCCGGTCCCAAAGCCTGCATGTATCCGGGGAAATTTCATCCGCCAAAAGAATCTTTCCTTCTTGATCGCGCCCGAATTCTAGCTTGAAATCAACGAGGCGGACACCTACTTCCGAAAATAAAGCTTGCAAACTTTCGTTAACGATTAAAGCCTGCTTCCTTAAAAACTGCAATTCTTCCAAACTTGCAATGCCGAGCAAAAGCACGTGGTCTTCCGTGATAAGCGGATCGCCAAACTCGTCGTTTTTGTAATAAAATTCCACAATCGGCTCCTTTATCGCGGTTCCTTCTTCTATGCCGAGCCGTTTCGCCAGGCTCCCGGCCACAACATTGCGGACAACCACTTCAAGCGGAATGATCGAGACGCGGCGCACCAGCTGTTCACGACCGGAAATTTTGCGGATAAAATGGCTTTCGACCCCTTTTTCTTCCAGCCTTTGAAAAATCAGGCTCGAAATTTCATTGTTCAGCTGCCCTTTGCCTTCGATTTCCGCTTTTTTCACGCCGTTAAAAGCCGTTGCAGAATCTTTGTATTCGACCCGCAGCACATCCGGATTTTCCGTTTCATATAACCGTTTCGCTTTCCCTTCGTATACAAGCATGCTTCTGCCTCCTTTAAAATGGATGAAGGCGCCGGGCCGGATTTCCAAACCCGGCAGTCCTTCCCGGGTTCACTGCAATCCCAAGCGGTCAAAAATCGTGTCGACATGTTTCAAATGGTAATGGTAGTCAAAGCAATCATCGAGTTCCGCTTCCGTCAGCTTGCTTTGGATGACCGGGTCTTTTTTCAGCAGTTCCTTAAAAGGCACCTGCTTTTCCCATGACTCCATCGCTTTCGGCTGCACGGTATCGTACGCGGCTTCGCGAGTCATGCCTTTATCAATTAAAGCAAGCAGCACCCGCTGCGAATAAATGAGGCCCAACGTTTTTTCCATATTCCGCTTCATGTTTTCCGGGAATACCGTTAAATTTTTTACGATATTGCCGAACCGGTTCAGCATATAATTGATGGCAATGGTCGCATCAGGCAAAATAATCCGTTCTGCGGAAGAGTGGGAAATGTCGCGTTCATGCCAGAGGGCGACATTTTCATAAGCCGTGACCATGTAGCCGCGTAGCACCCTCGCCATCCCGGTCATATTTTCCGAGCCGATCGGGTTGCGTTTATGCGGCATGGCGGAAGAGCCTTTTTGGCCTTTGCTGAAAAATTCTTCGACTTCGCGGGTTTCGCTTTTTTGCAGCCCTCTGATTTCAGTTGCAAATTTTTCGATGGATGTTGCAATCAAAGACAAGGTCGCCATATAGTAAGCATGGCGGTCGCGCTGCAGCGTCTGTGTCGAAATCGGCGCCGGCTTTAGCCCCAGTTTTCCGCACACATATTTCTCAACGAACGGGTCGATGTTTGCGTAAGTCCCGACAGCGCCGGAAATCTTTCCGTATCGGATGCCGTCCGCCGCCTGCCTGAAGCGCTCCAGGTTCCGTTTCATTTCTTCGTGCCAAAGGGCCATTTTTAAACCGAAAGTCGTCGGTTCCGCATGGACGCCGTGGGTTCTCCCCATCATAACGGTATATTTATGTTCGATCGCTTTTTGTTTTAAAATCCTGATAAAACTTTCAAGGTCTTTTTCAATAATCTCATTTGCCTGCTTGAGCAGATAGGAAAGCGCCGTATCCACCACATCAGTCGACGTCAGCCCGTAATGCACCCATTTTCTTTCCTCGCCGAGCGATTCCGAAACTGCCCTTGTAAACGCAACAACATCATGGCGCGTTTCCTGCTCGATTTCTAAAATTCTTTTCACATCAAATTTGGCATTTTCACGGATTTTTTGAACATCTGCTTTCGGAATTTCGCCCAGCTCGGCCCATGCTTCACAGGCAAGGATCTCAACTTCCAGCCAGGCTTTGTATTTGTTTTCGTCTGTCCAGATTGCGCCCATTTCGGGCCTTGTGTACCGTTCAATCATTCACAGCTGCCTCCGATCGTTTCTGTACATCCTGCCATACACCGCTTTTTTCAAGGGAAAGCAGGGTTTCTTCGATTTCATCCGTAAGTACCGTAATATGGCCCATTTTCCGCTGGTATTTCGCTTCTTTTTTTCCGTAAATATGGACTGACCATTCCGGCTGGTAAGGGATTTGTCCAACAGCTTTTTCCAGATGCTGCCCGAGCAGATTGACCATCACAGCCGGCTTCAGCAGCTCCACTTTTCGAAGCGGCCAGTTGCAGATCGCGCGGATATGCTGGCCGAACTGTGAAATCGAGCATGCTTCAATCGAGTAGTGCCCGGAATTATGCGGGCGCGGCGCCAGTTCATTGACATAAATCGTACCGTCTGCTTCCAAAAACATCTCGACTGCCAGCGTCCCGACAAGGTTCAGCGATTCCGCCACCTGCAGGGCAATTTGCTGCACCTCTTCTTGTACCGCGCCATCCACTCTGGCCGGAGCAATCGTTTTGTGCAAAATATGGTCATGATGGATGTTTTCAACCACCGGAAAAAGGCTCGTTTCCCCTGCTTCATTCCGGGTGATGATGACAGAAAGTTCTTTTGCAAAATCTATCATTTTTTCGAGGACACATGCGCCGTGGACAAGCAACGGCCTCGTTTCCGTGAGGCTCTTTTCGTCCCGCAGCGTCACCTGCCCTTTTCCATCATAACCGCCGCGCGCCGTTTTTAAAATACATGGATAGCCGATTTCTGCCACCGCTGCTTTTAAATCAGCTTCATTTTGGACCACTTTGTACGGTGCGACCCGGACGCCGGCTTTCGTAACGGCATCTTTTTCATAGATGCGGTTCTGCGTGACTCGGATCAGTTCCGCCCCCTGCGGCACATGAGCGGATTCGGCTGTTTTTTTCAAAGTTTCATAGTCGATATTTTCAAATTCATAAGTGATGACATCGCACCGTGCCCCAAGCTGCCTTAATGCCGCTTCATCATCGTAAGCCGCGATCACTTGATCGTCCGCGACTTGCGCGCACGGGCAATTCGGAGTTGGATCAAGGACGATGATCCGGAAACCCGCTTCTTTTGCGGCAAGAGCCATCATTTTCCCCAGCTGGCCGCCGCCGATAATGCCGATGGTGCTCCCCGGCTGAATCATTTCCCTACTCAAGTTGATCACTGCTTTCATACACGATTTGGGCAAGTTTTTCCCGCCTTTGTTCGAGTCGTCCGGCAATCGTTTCATTCGTGGTTGATAAAATCTGCGCTGCGAGCAGGCCGGCATTCGTTGCGCCTGCTTTGCCGATTGCCACCGTTGCGACCGGAACCCCTCCCGGCATCTGCACAATGGAGAGCAAAGAGTCAAGGCCATTTAACGCTTTTGACTGGACCGGAACCCCGATGACCGGCAGCGTCGTTTTTGCTGCGACCATCCCTGGCAGATGCGCCGCGCCGCCTGCACCTGCAATAATGACTTTGATTCCCCTGCTTCTTGCCTCTTCTGCATATTGAAACATCAGATCCGGCGTACGGTGCGCGGATACGACTTTTTTCTCGTAAGGCACTTCAAGCTCATCCAGCACACTGCAAGCATGTTTCATCGTATCCCAATCCGAAATGCTGCCCATGATGACGCCGACTTCGATTGCCACCTGTATCCCTCCACGTTCTTATCTACAATAAAAAACCCCGGACAGATCCGCCCGCCCTTTTTTGAGAGAAAGCAGTCCATCCGGGATGCAGCACAAATAAACATTGAAAACCTTGTGATTCCCAATTTCCACTTTCCCTCATAGTCCGGTTATTTACGGTAACCGGGTAGAGACGTATGGGCCATATTCCCATTATATATGAGGGTTGTATTCAACTTTGTATTATTATCTTAACAGGGACATCAAATGCTGTCAACGAATAATCGAACATTATATTATTGCTGTTTTCTAATGTTCGGATTTTCTTCCTTCGAATAAAATCTTCCTCGCAACCGGTTCGTACTCTTTTTTTCCGTTTTTGATTACTTCCCGGAAAACCGGTTTTTCAATTCTTCTTACCGGCTGAAAACCTTTCTTTTTCCATCCTTGCAAGGCAGTCGGAAATGGTCTCATTTTCCAGCACTTCGAATTGTTTTTTCTCGGCCATTGCTGCAGTTTTCCTTTCCGGCTTTTGACTACAAGCATAGTACAATTTTAGTTCATTTTTCCATGGTGTCAAAACCCGATTGCTTGAGCAGAATTTTTTTAGATGAACGCTTTTTATGATACGATAGGTAATCAATGAGATGAGGTGTTTAAATGAAAATAGAAGTTTGGTCTGACTTTGTCTGCCCATTTTGCTATATTGGAAAACGGCGTTTGGAAATGGCGCTGGCACAATTTCCGCACCGAGACCAGGTGGAAGTTGAATTTAAAGCTTTTGAACTTGACCCTGCTGCCGGAAAAGGCATCGGCAAAAATATCCACGAAGCGATTGCTGAAAAATACGGCATCAGCATGGAAGAAGCAAAACAGGCAAACCACGGCATCGGTGAACAGGCGGCAAGCGTCGGGCTTCGTTATGATTTTGACAACATGAAGCCGACGAATACGCTGGATGCACACCGTCTGGCAAAGTTTGCAGCTTCGGAGGGAAAAGCAGCGGAGCTCTCCGAGAAACTTTTCCGGGCATATTTTACGGAAGGCCAATATATCGGGGATCATGATACACTCGCCAATATCGCCGAATCGGCAGGGCTTGGCCGCGAAAAAGCATTGGACGTCCTAGAGGATCAGAATGCTTACTTAAATGATGTGCGCATTGACGAAGCGGTTGCCCAGCAATACGGCATCACCGGCGTCCCGTTTTTTATTCTCAACCAAAAATACGCCATCTCCGGCGCCCAGCCGCTCGAAACCTTTACAAGCGCCCTTCAGAAAGTATGGCAGGAAGAAGCCGCAGCGCCGGTGCTGCAAGACCTGTCCACCGAAGAAGACGTTGCCTGTGCAGATGGAAGCTGCATTGTGCCGGGGAAGGAAGAAAAGTAACCATATTATGGCAGGCAGGGATATTCCCTGCCTTTTTAAAATATGCATTGGCATTCTTTCTGTGTCCGCTTTTAATGCTTAGAAAAATTTGCTCGCGGATTTAAGTTATCGTTTCTATTTGCTATATTCCTGGGCAGGCTGATCCCGGCCCTCTATTTTAATTCAACTTTTCCGATCTCATGCCCCGCACTCACTTTGCCATTTGCTGAAATCGTAAAATCCAAAATACTGTTGGAATTTGTAAAGATAACCATTACACTGTTATCCTTTCCAGCTGCTTTCAGTGCGGATAAGTCCATATCGGCAATTTTATCACCAGCTTGGACCGTATCATTTTCATTTACATATACCTTAAAAGGCGCCCCCTTAAGTTCTACCGTATCAATTCCCAGATGCACCAATACTTCCAGCCCATTATCTGTCTGAATACTAATGGCATGTTTTGTGTCAAAAACGCTCAAAATTTTTCCGGATACCGGGCTTCTGACTTCTCCGGCCGCTGGTATTACGGCAAATCCATCTCCCATCATCTTTGTGGAAAAAACCGGATCATTTACTTCAGTTATTGGTACTAAATGGCCGCTTGCAGGCGCAACCAAGCCTACTGTTTGGCTCTTTTTCTTTTTTAAAAAGTTGAGCATATCGGTTCCCTACTTTCTAAATCATTAATTTAAGCAAAACAAAATCACAAAACATATACATTACAAGAAAAGCTCCAAGCATTGATAAATAGCTGGCATCATTTCTTAAATTGGATAACTTAATTTTTTTATTTGGAGAAGATAAAATCAATAGTACAATAAAAAAGGCAATTAAAAGATTCCCCAACAAAAGCTGGAGCAACGCCGATAAGTAAATAGCCAGCATAAAAAGGTCATGATGATTTAAATGAACTTTAAGATGATACAGATAATACCCCATCAGCAGATCAAGGCAGGAAGCGATCAGCATGACAGCAGCAAAAGGGCTGCTTGAAAACAGTTCTTTAAAAGATGTTGGATATATGGCAACAATCACACATAAATAAATCATATAAAAAACAGGGACGAGAAAAAACAATGCAATCATTATATTAAATATTTTCGTTTCATTTCCAACAAACCTTCTTATTTTATCCATTTTGCAAGCCCCCGTTTTCCAATTGCTCAGTAAACAGCTTGTAATGCAGGGAAAAAAGTTCAACCAGAATGTATAAGCTGACAATGCTTCTGTGCCGTGGTTTATGAAACTCGGATGCATAGTAATAAAGATTGTATGTTGAAATGCCGGCCAATTTGTTTGTCCCAAATTGTGTGATGCTGACCATTTTTATATTTCTTCTTTTAAAATCCTTTGCTATATTGACAATCCGTTCATTATTGCCGCTCAATGAAATTAAAAATACGATGTCTTTTTCATTTAACGCTTTTTCTGCTACCGATAATTCTTCCAGCGCTGGGAAGTTCGTCACAAATTTTCCTGAGTATATAAAATTTCTTGTAATCTTTTCCGCAGCCATTTTTTGCTCCCAA